>JAAEQP010001862.1 GCA_024231375.1 bacterium
CGTTCGACCTGGATGAATACCAGAGCTTTCTCTTCGCCAAGAAGGATTCGCCGTTCCGTATCCCCGAAACGGGGATCCTCGCAGGCCTGTCCGCTGCGCGCCAACGGGAGATTCTGGATCAACTGCAGGGCGACTGCATGTGGATGGTTGAGATCAGCATACCGGACCTGTTCCAGACCAACACCAATCGTCTCGGTGAGGTGATTCTTGCGGAGATCCCGCGCCCTCCCTGTGGGCATGACGAGGAGTGTGAGGGAGAAGAGGATGAAGGTGGAGGGCGCGAAGTGCGTCTTGTCCGTCTCCCGGGCACCGTATCGATCCCAGGCCAGGGGAAGCACAGAATGGCCCATTACGCGACGGATGCCGACTACTATTATCCGGCCACGACCCACTCGCCTGACGATATCGCGAAGTTCTTCGCGGGGCGGTGGGACATGACACCACTTGATGGTGAGTTGCCCCGGAAAGACTGACTCCTGCCGACAACGATATGAACCGCGGGGCACTATGGAGTCACTGCGATCTAACCATCCCTTTCTCCCCGCGCGTGCCACTACACACCTACCCACCTGCTGAGGATTCCCAGGGCAAACTGAGGCTACGAAGCGAGGGCCGCCGCTTCAAACGCTCTTGGGGAACGTGACGATGCTCGAAGGCGGACGCGTCGGAGTGGAATGGTGCAATCCATGAGGTGAGGCGAGACGCCTGCGCTACACAAGGCCCGATCTCGACAGTGGCAAGATGGTTGGGCTATAGTCCGGCACCTGCGGAGCACGTCGCGCCGAGGGAGTCCGGAGCCATCACCAATGCCGCACAGACACGACATAGACCGCCGTCACACGGGCCGGGCCACGACGCTCGGGATCGTGGCGATTGTGCTGTGGGGCAGTAACATCGCGTTCTCGCGGGGATTGACGGAAGACCTGGGATTGTTTACGGCGGCCGCGGCCATCTATTCCATCGGCGGAGTGTTGGCCGCGGGGTACTATGTGATTAACCCGCGCCGATTCCTGGCGGCAATTCGGTTGCCGTGGAAATACCTGGTGGGTTGCGGTGGGCTGTACATGCTGTACGCCGTGAGCCTGTATCTGGCCGTGGGCCGGGCCGACACGCGGCAACAGGTTGTCGAGATCGGGCTCATCAACTACCTGTGGCCCAGCCTGGGACTCCTGACGGCGCTTCCGCTGCTGGGCAAGCGCGCAACGATCTGGCTTGTGCCGGGGTTGGCGATGGCCTTCGGCGGTGCGGCGTTGGCGCTCACGCAGAACACCTCGTTTTCGGCAGCCGAGGCGTGGCGCAATGTGGCCGGTCATCCCGGGCCATACGTCTGGGCGCTCTCGGCGGCGGTGTCGTGGGGACTGTACGGGAGTTTCGCGCGGCGCTGGGCGGGCGGCGCCGGTGGCAACGCGGTGTTTCTGTTTCACGTGGTCACAGCCGTCACCATGGTGGCGATCCGGTTGTGCGTGGAGGAAGAGTCGCATTGGTCCTGGCAGACAGCCGCTGCGCTGGCCTACATGGCGTTGTTCTCGACCTTCGCGGCCTACCTGTTCTGGGACGTGGCGATGCGCCGGGGCAACGTGGTGCTCGTGACGGCGTGTTCCTACGCCATCCCCGTGTTGGCGACGTTCATCTCGTGCGCCTACTTGCGGGTCAGCATTGGACCGCGGCTAATCCTGTCTTGCGCGTTGGTGACCGTGGGCGCGGTGGTGTGTAGCCGGTCTATTCGCGACTGAGGGGCTGTTGAAGAAGCCCGCACCGCCCCTCAAGATCGCGAAAGGAGCCAGGGACAGACCCGTCTCGCTACGCTCGCTGGGGTCAGTCCCGCTTTTTCGCTTCTGCCCTCTTGCGAAAGTAGCGTTTTCAACAGAGCCACTGACCCTCGTTACTCAAGTACGCTGAGCCCGAAGTCGACGAACTGGCCGCCCGCCGTCTGGCTGCAATGAATGGCGATGGTGTTCGGCTTGCCTGGCCGGAACAGCTTCCGCTGCTTCTCGTCCAACACGACTTGATCGTAGTCGCTACGATACCCCTTGCGCTCGATGAGGCGTCGTCCATTCACGTACACCTGCACATCCTCATCGTGATGGAGCCGCACCCAGGCCACGCGGTCGTGGAAGTTTTCCGGCACGGTGACGGACGTGCGCAACCAGACGTTGGGCGCTTCCCAGATGGTAGTGGGACGCGCACCGGGGGTGCCTCGCGTACCAAACCCGGCCTTGGCTTCGCGCCAATCGTTGACGCTATAGTCAGCGCTGCGCCAGTTCTCGCCGGGTCTCTTGAATGTGTACCGCCACGTGTGGCCTTCGGGTCCGCACTTGACGAGCGTGATCTGCTTGGTCCAGAAGATGTCCACGCACTGGGCCTCTTCCTTGGGCGGCGCCACGCCGGGTTTCAGGGTGAAGACCAATGTGGGATCGGCTGGGCGCGCGCCCATGTCGGCCCCGTAGAGTGACAACCCGCCCTTGTTCTTGGCCGATTCGGGCACGGCGAACCGAAGCACGAGAGGCGAATCGTCGGCAAGGCTCTTCTTCAGGCCCTTCAACGCGTCGCCGGTGATGGGCATGTCGGCCACAACGCCGTTGGACCCGTGATGGAAGTGGGCCACGTGGGATAACACGCCGCGGGCGTCGGCGCAATCGTTTTCGATGGCGAGTGAAGCGACGGAAGCGCCATTCAACGACACGGCCACGTCCGTGGGCCAGGCGATGCCGTCGGTCTGGGGATAGTCGCCCGGCTTCACGCGCTCGGGCCATTCCACCCGTTCGCGGTTCGCTTGGGACCCGACCTCGGCGATGAGCCGGCATTCGGCGATGTCCTCAGGCCGAAGGTCTTTCGGAAGCTGAACCTGATACTCCACATGTCCAACGCCGTGGCCGGAGACCTTGGAGGATCGCGAGGCATCGAACACGTTGCCTCCGTCGAACGCATATTCGGAGAACTGCTGGACGGGCACGGACACCGCGAACTGGCCGTCATCCTGCCACGCCGCGCCGCCGCGCACATCGACGACGCAGTAATTCGCCGCATGGCGCTTGCCGTCCACCAGCACCTCGGCCACCACGGAAACGAGGCCGCGCGCGTCGGGCGCCGTGAAATCGAAGGAGCCGCAGGGCGTCACGACGAAGGGCTTGCCCTGTACGTCGCGTTCGACGGGCTCGATCCAGTTCGACCAATCCTTGCCATCGACGGTCGTACCGACGGCCGACACGCGCAAGCGCAACCCTTCGCGTTCGGACCATTGGCTCAGCAGGATGGGGATGGACACTCTATCGCCCGCATTCACGCGTTGGTACGGCGGACAATCCAGCACGGGAAATTCGTCCTGTTGGAGGTCGGCGACGGTGATGCCCGCGGGATAGTGGTAATCCTTGGGGCTCCGGTCGTAGTTCATGAACCCATTGTGCTCCCACTCGATGTCGGACAATTCGGTGTATACGTAGCCGCCGATCATGTCGTACTTGCGCAGCAGGTTCGTGAGGAACAGGAAGACCCAGGAGATGTCGCGGTCGCCGCTGCCAGCGCTGACCCCGCCGTATTCCGAGTTGATAAGCGGGGCGGTGCCTTGTTTCCAATCGCCC
>JAAEQP010001863.1 GCA_024231375.1 bacterium
ACGTAATGGGTCTTACCAAGAGACCGTTGCGGGGAGGAGTCGGACGGGATGTCCATGACTCGTGCAATACCGAAATCCAAGAGTCTCACGGTTCCGTCGTTAAGCACCATGACGTTCTCGGGGGAGATGTCGCAATGGACCGTGATGTTGTGGGCGTAGCCCAGGGCGTCGCACAGTTGACGGACGATATGGAAGGCTTCCGGCGGTGGCAGCATGCCGCGCTCCTCCAGCACACTCCGAAGGGTCCGCCCTTCGACATACTCCATGGTGAAGAACAGCAGCGGCCCGACCTGGCGCACGTCGTAGACTCCCACAATGCCCGGATGACGCAGGCGGCGCGCCGTATTCACTTCCTGGACGAACCGCTCAATCGCCTCCGGATTGCCCAGGACGGTGGGCAGAATAGTCTTGAGGGCAAGACGCTGTTGGGTCAAGCGGTCGGTGACTTCGTACACGACGCCCATGCCCCCGCGGCCAAGCACCCGAATCACTTCGAACTGCTCCGCGATGACGGCTCCCTCGCTGAACAGGGCCGTGGTGTCGGACGCATGGGCAAAGGTCGCGTGCGCGCCTTCGCTCACTTCGAACGGCGTGGGCGCGTTGTCCGGGGGAGGGCCGACCCCTTCACCGTAATCCGTCGGCGTGAAGCCTTCACTCTCGATGTGGTCCGGCAATCGAGCATCCTCCACGGGTCCTTGGGGTGCCGGATCACTTGCGAGAAACCGCCAGTCGGTCTAGAGGCTGCCAAGCCTTGAATGGCGTCCGGCAACTTGCCCGTCTTCCACAGCAACGATAGCCCCCTTG
>JAAEQP010001864.1 GCA_024231375.1 bacterium
CACGCGTAGCCCGCGATAACCTGGGGACAGCCACCCATTGTTGCCCTAAGAAGCGCAATAATGGGACGCAAGAGCTTGGCAGTCCCCGTTTGTCGCTTCTGTTCTTGCGTGCGTGTGACTCTGTCAGGGGCTCCCCAGTCTCTCCTTCTTTGCCACTAGATCACTTCCAGGTAATCCTTGTCCGGCAGTTTCGGGAAGGGTGCGTGGGGTTCGGCCTGGTACCAGAACGCCACGGAAGCGATGTCGTCCTGGTTGGGCAGATAGCGTCCACCGCTCCGCCACCCGAGGGCCTGTATGGTGACGCGCAGGTCTTCCTCGAAGCGTATCGGGTCCATGATGTGCCAGCGGTAGAGGCCGAAGCGCTGCTGCGACTGGTACGTACCGTCGGGCCGGATGACCTGAGGCAAACCCGCGTAGGCCGTGGTGAATTCGGTGTATTGGCCCTCGCGGTCGAAGTTGTAGGAGCCGCAGAAGTAGTCTTCGGTGCCCGTGCCGCAGATGGTGGGCCATTCGTCGCCGTCCATGTAGAACTTGATCTCGCCTTCGCCCCACCAGCCGGTGTTGTTCACCTGCCACGCCATGTAGACGCCCACCAAATGGCCTTTGCCCTTGATGCCGTCGGCGATGGTGTACGTCTCTTTGTAAGGCAGCGGATTGGTGCGCCGCCATTGGGCGTGTAGGTAGGCCGCGTCGTCCGGGATGTCGGTGAGCGTGTAGTTCACCTGGTAGTAGAGCGTGGCCTTGTCGTCGGCGATGTTTTCGACGGTCATGCGGCAGTGCTTGCGGAAGGGCATCTCCCAGTAGCAGTTGAACGCGCTGCCGGGATTAACGCATACGGGCAGCGAGTTCACGTGGGCGTAGGATCCCCACCCTTGGCAGAAGAAATCGCCGATAGGCGTTTCGATGCTGGGGGTCTCTTCGCCATCCCAATAGACGCGCAGGATCATGAACCGCCAATTGCCGGCCGGCGTCAACCAAATCTGCTGAATGGCGCCGGGCCCATCCACGTCGGCCATCACATAGGTTTCGCCCGGCTCGATATGCACGGACGGCGACAGCTTCCACCCTTGGCCCAGGTCACGCGCACAGCCGGCCCCGGTGCCATCGGTGGCCATGCCTCCCTTGTTCTTCTCGCCGGTCACGTTCTCGGCCGAGAGGGACCTCGTCTTGGCGTCCGACAACCGGGACAGATTGCCCAGATTCATTCCCAATCCGTCAAACATGGCATCGCCTCCGCTGCTGACCATTCAGCTTTCGATGTTCCTCCACTGAGAGGCCACATCATAGCACAGCGCGCGAAGGGGAAGCCGCGTCAGGCGGAGGACGAAATGGGTGGCCTTGTAGGCCACGCACGCCACGTCAGTTGTGAGACCAGCGCCCTCGCCAGTCTCCTCTCGCCTGCTAGTCATGCCCCTTGTGAAGAGACCGGCGAGGGCGCCGGTCCCACAACTTCCGGTCTAACAGCTTCCCCCCCCTTGCACCTGCTCGCTTGCTTCCGTAGGCTACCCATATCCAAGGGAGCAACTGTATGGTGCATCGCAGAACCATCCAGCGGGACGAGGGATTCTTTGAGCAGGCCCGGGACTGGTGCCGGGGCCGGTGGTGGTGGGCGCGTGTGCCGCTGCTGGTGTGGTTCGCGTATCTGTTGGCGAAGTATCTGGTCGATCCGGCGTACTTCAGTCTGTTCGGTGCGCTGAACCTGGGCATTCACGAGTTGGGCCATATCGTATGGTCGCCGTTGGGTCAGTTCGTGGGAACCCTGGGCGGGTCGCTGACCCAATGTCTCGTGCCTGCCGCGTCGATCTTCATGTTCTACCGTCAACGCGATTTCTTTGCCATGGCCTTTTGTCTGGGGTGGCTGGGCATCAACCTCTACGAAGTGAGCGTGTACGTGGGCGATGCACGGGCCATGGCGTTGCCGTTGGTGTCGCCGTTCGCGGGGCACCCCATCCACGACTGGAACTATCTGCTGCGCGAGATGGGTATGTTGCACCTGGACAAGACCATCGCGGGGGTGCTCCGTGTTGTAGGCGCGGGGCTGATGGTGGCGTTTCTGGTTGCCGGAAGCGTGTTGGCGTGGTTCATGGCGACGCTGGAGGAGTGAGTGAGCGCCGGGCAGGTCCGCACAAAAGAGGGAGAGCGGGGTTGTTGAACAAGTCGCGGCCCTGCCGCGATGGCCGCGAAAGAAGCTAGGGACAGACCCGTCTCGCTACGCTCGCTGGGGTCAGTCCCGCTTTGTCGCTTCTGTTTTCGCGTGCATATGACTTCTTCAACAACAGCACAGGCACGTCTCGCTCGAGAACTCGCTTGTTTGGGTCAGTCCCTGTGTTGCGCGGGATTGACTGGGGGGCGTTCTATGTCGAGAATGGCGTGACAATGGAATCGAGGAAGGAGACTATCATGAAACCGACCCGGCGCGCATTTCTGGCGGCCAGCGCGGCCGCGCCCGTCTTGGCTATGGCATCGACCCGAGGCGCCTCGGCCCAAGAGACGAAGAAGTACAAGGCCTGTGTCATCGGCGACACGGATAACGGCGGGTACGGTCACTCGCTGCATTTGGCGTGGGCCCACCGGCCGGATGTGGAAGTGGTGGCAGTTGCCGACCCGAACGAGGAAGGCCGCGCCAAACGCGCCAAGGAAGCCGGGGCGGCACGCACGTACGCCGACTACCAGGAGATGCTTGAGAAAGAGAAGCCGGACCTGGTCACCATCGGTCCGCGCTGGACGCCGCGTCACAAGGAGTATCTGCTGGCGGCGGCTGACTGCGGTGCGCACGGATTGCTTGAGAAACCCATCGCCGTGGACCTGGCCGAGGCGGACGCCATGGTCGACGCAGTGAACGCCAAGAACCTGAAATGGGCCATTGCCCACAACTTCCGTATGTCGCCCGTCATCCGGCACGTGAAGAAGATGGTGGACGACGAGAAGATCATCGGCTACTTGTTTGAAGCGCGGGGGCGGGGCAAAGAAGACGGCCGTGCGGGCGGCGAAGATCTGATTGTGTTGGGCACGCACGTGTTCGACATGATGGCCTATTTCCTGGGCGATGCCGCGTGGTGCGCGTCGGATATCACCATGAACGGAAAGCCCGCGACCAAGGACGATGTGCGCGAGGCGTCGGAACCGTTGGGGCCCATACTGGGCAACCGGATTCACAGCATGTTCGGGTTCAAGTACGGCATCGCGGGTCATTTCAGTTCGATGATCAGCCGCGACGGCAACGGCGGACGGTGGGGAATCGACCTGTACGGGTCACGTGGCGTCATCAGCATCCGCATGGGCGTGGTGCCCGAGGTGCACCTGCTGCGCGATCCGTCGTGGGCGCCGGGAGGCGGGGATGTGAAATGGGAACCCTTGCCGGGAATGCCGACGGTCACCATGACGAATCCCGACAACGAGCGGAACGCGCCCATCATCGACGACCTGATGGCGGCCATCGAGGATGACCGGCAACCTGAGTTGAACCTGGAAAGCGGCCGCAGGGCGTACGAGATGATTCAGGCGACGTACGAGGCGCACGTGCGTGGCGAACGGGTTGCGCTTCCGTTGGAGGAGCGTACGCATCCGTTGACGCGATGGAGCTAGGACGGCGACCTGCCCGCTACTCTTCGGGTCCTTCGTCCGGATAGTCGTGTGTCTCGGGCACGTCGTCCGCCTCGGACACGTCGTGCATCGGCTCGTGTGGCATTTCGTCTTCCGGAATCGGCGGCGGGGGCGTGTACTCCGGCTCGGGTTCCAGGATCATTTCGTAGTCGGGTCCCGCGGACTGGAGCACGTACATGGAGAAGGCCCGGTCGAACACGTAGTATGGCGCGAAGAGTGTTTGGTGGATGACGGGCAACCCGCCGATGCAGCACGTGATACAGCCCGCCAAGGTCGCCGCGATCCCTTTCCCGATCGAGTACACCAGGCGCAGCATCAGAAAGCCCAGGATCGGCACCACGTTTCCTTGCGACACGTGCCGGAACGCTCCCCAAGCTTCCAGGCAGCGGATGTCGAAGTGGTACATCAAAGGGGTGACGAAGCACGTCAGCAGCACCCGAATCAGCCACATGGGCACCACAACCACGACCATCATGATTATGAACGGGACCAACCCGCCGAACATGGCCATGATGCTGGTGGGACCCGCCAGGGCCACTTCGCGAAAGGCCGAGTAGGCGCCCGCGAGCACGATCAACATGGCTGTCGTGGTCACGAGAGACAAGAACGCCTGAAAAAGGAACAGGGACCACGCGATTCGTTGTGTTTCGCGCCAGTTTTCGCCGATGCCTTCGCGGCTCTGTGCGACGGCGCGAATCAGCATCATCTTCCCCCGCGAATTCAGCCAGATCAGAAGTAGCCAGACCGCGATCATCAGGGCACCCAGGAGCAGACCTACCGCCAACACCAGGCTCAGGTTCTCCATGACCCATGACTCAAACTGGAGGAGTTCTTCGCTCATGTCGAAGGACCCCGGTCCACCCGCGTTCCCGCCGCCCATGTTGTAGTTGAAGTTGCATCCACCTCCGCCACCTTGGGCCAGACCGGCGATGAAGATGATGATGCCGAACGAGAACCAGCGGTTGATGTCGAAGGGTCTGAACAGAATCCGTTTGGTTTGCTCCAGGGCGATACTGAAGCTCGCGAATACGTCCATCCGGCGAGGGCCTGTGGCGTGATCCATGCTCATCGATAGCCTCCCCCACCCGGCGCGGCGCGCAGGGTGTTACGTGCGGCAAGTAACGGGCGCCATTCTATCAGGTTCCTGGGGTGCGCGGGAAGGCGCTTTGGTCAGGAGATTCGAGTGGCTTGGAGCGTGGGTTCGCGTCTGTTCCGTCGTCCCTACGGGACTTCTCTTGAGAGGGGATGATCCCAGGGCTGCCATCTGGCGTCCGCTGCGCGGACTGTGGGAGCGAAGACGGCTGGCAGAGACACCGGCCCTACCGAGGAAGGCGTGGCGCGGGGAGTGGTGCATCCGGTCGCTTGTGTCAGTCGTCTGTTTGAGCGTATCGTGTGTCCGCGTTGGGGGAACGCGACAATGGGCTATGGGTTTGAACCACGCGATGAGGGAGATATGCGGTCATGCGTAGATGCGTTGCGACAATCTGCTTGGCGGTGGTGGCGATGGCGGGGGGTGCGGCCGCGGCCGTTGACATCGAGGAGGTTCTGGCGGGTCTGAGTTTGGAACACAAGATCGGTCAGATGCACACGATCGGCTACGTTGGCCGTGACCTGAACGAGCCCATGGCCAACTTGATCGAGGAGTGGGGCATCGGCGGGTTCTTCTTTCAGTTTCCCGAGAATTTCGAGGACCCGAAGGATTGCGCGCGTGTGGTGAACCTCCTGCAAGAGGCGGCCACGGCGAGCAGTGCCGGGATACCGTTGCTGTTCTCGATGGACGATGAGGGCGGGGTTGGTGTGATGATCCGCTACGAGCAGGGGGCGGTCTGCACGCCGCAGAACATGGCCCTCGGCGCTTCGGGACGGGAGAAGGACGCCTACGCCGCCTACAATGCCATGGGGGCCGACATGCGCGCCTGCGGCGTGACGGTGAACTTCGCGCCGGCCATCGACGTGCTGTACAACCCGAACAACCCGGACTATACGGTGCGTCTGTTCAGCGGGGACATCGACATCAACGCGCGGATGGCGTCGGGGGCCGTGCGCGGCTTGCAGGACGCCGGGGTCATCGCGTGCCCGAAGCACTGGCCCGGGCTGGTGTATTACGGCGCCGACACGCATTTCTCGTCGCCCCACATCACCGAGCCGGACAGCGTGTTGCGGCAAGGCGATTTCGCCCATTTCCGGGCGGCCATCGCCGCCGACGCCGACATGATCATGACCCACATGGTCCATATCGACGCGTGGGACCCCGAGAATGTGGTCACGCTCTCACCGATCCTGGTGCAGAAGATGCTTCGCGAGGACCTGGGTTTCGACGGACTTGTCATCACCGATTCGATGAGCATGACGAGCATTCTCGACATAGCGCCCATCGGTGAAGCGTCGGTCCGATCGATTCTTGCCGGATGCGACATCGTGCTCCAGGTTTCGCGGGGCGTGGACGATTTCATCATCCGCATGGAAAGCGTGCGCGAGGCGGTGCGGGACGGGCGCATTCCCATGGCGCGGATCGACGAATCGGTTCGCCGCATCCTCCGAGCGAAGGCGAAGTACGGGCTCTTCGAGAACCCGTACGCCGATCTTGAGAACTTCGATAGCAACTTCGGACAGGCCAAGCACGTGGAGGCCAACAAACAGGCGGCCCGGAACGGCGTGGTGGTGGTGCGCGACCGGGGACACCTCCTCCCGCTGTCCAAGGAAGCGGGGAAGCGGTACCTGGTGGTGAGTCCGACACCGATGATCGCGCGCGCGGGCAAACCGGCGGGATGGGACGCGCCGGTGAGCCCCACGCTGGGCGATTTCTTCTCCGCCGTGGCGCCGGACGCCGAGATCGTGACGGTGAACACCGTGCCGACCTACGAGGACCACGAGCGGGTTCTCCAAGCCGCGCGCGACGCGGACATCATCGTCGGCTACTCGTTGCTGGCCCGGTTCTCGTCCATGCAGTTCGGTCTCATCAACAAGCTGCTGGCGTTGGGGAAACCCACGGTCATCGTGGGTCTGGGCGACCCGTCGGACATGGCGTTCTTCCCCGAGGTGGACACCTTCGTGTCGGCGAACAGTCCGTCGCCTGTCTCGGCCGAGGCCGCGGTCCAGGTCCTCTTCGGCGACGCCGTACCCGGGGGGCGGTTGCCCATGCCCATCGGCGACCTGTATCCCATTGGGTACGCGATGGAGCGGGACGGGACGAACTGATCCGGGGCGTGTGTACGCGTGTTGCCCAGTCTCTATAATGGGGCGTGGGTTCCGATCACACGATGAGGGAAGGGGCTGTCATGCGTAGATGTGTTGCGGTGGTCTGTTTTGTTGGGCTTGTGGCGTCGGGTCACGCGACCGCGGCCGAGGACGCGCTTTCGGCGTCGTTCTTCTCGGACATGGTGCGGTTGCGGGACAGTGTGAGCGCGCGGGTGTCGAGTTTTGACCGGTCGGGTGGGAACGGGGATGCATGCACGGTTCTGCCAGGGCAGACGTTCGATCTTGCGGACATTGCCGGGGCGGGCTGTATCCGTCACCTGTATTTCACGATGATCGGGGGGCCGCATTATCTGCGCGACACGGTGATCCGCATGTATTGGGATGGCGAGACCGATCCGAGTGTGGAGGTGCCCTTCGGTGACTTTTTCGGGTTGGGCCATGAACGGCCGGTCTTCTTCCAATCGCTGCTGGTGTGCGTGAATCCAGGCACCGGGGTGGTGGGCACGTACGGGTTCAATAGCTACTTCCCCATGCCTTTCGCGGACGGCGCACGACTGACGCTCACCAACGAAGGCGCGACGCCGTTGGGGGTTTGGTACCACGTGGACTACGAGAAACTGGGCGCACTCGGCGACGATGTGGGCCGGTTCCATGCGCAATGGCGGCGGGAGAACCCGACCACGGCTGTGGGCGAGAAGAAGAACGTCACAATTCACGGCGGCATCAACCGCGACGGGAACGAGAACTACGTCATTCTCGATGCGGCGGGCCACGGCAACGTGGCGGGCTATTTCCTGAACGTGGACAATGTAGCGGCGGGTCAGCATGGCGGCGACCCGGACACGTGGTACGGCGAAGGCGACGACATGGTCTTCATCGACGGTGAAGCGTGGCCGCCGTCGATCCATGGGACGGGTTCGGAGGAGATTTTCGGCGGCGGGGCCTGCCCCAACCTGGAGTACACGGGGCCGTACACAGGCTATCACATCATCGGGAATCCGGATTACCTCGGCAAGGTGTCCATGTACCGTTTCTTCGTGACGGACCCTATCCGGTTCCGGAAATCCGTGCGGGTCACCATCGAACACGGGCACGCCAACAACATGGCGAACGATTATTCTAGCTGCGCGTTCTGGTACCAGTCCGAGCCGCATGGGGCCTTCCCAACCTTGCCGCCGGCATCGGACCGGAGGCCGCGCGAGGGGACGGACCCGCATGACATGGCCTATCGCGAGGTAGGGGCGCTCCAGGCGAAGGCGGTTGAGGCGCTGGCGACTCTGACGGTCACCGACATTCAGAAGGCGTTCTCGGTGGAGTTGCGGCGCGCGCTGGAGGATCGGGATTACGAGGCCGTGGAAGCGGAGTGCAGGAGAGGGGTCGCGATTCTGGAGGGGTTGGTTGAAGAGCAGGCCGGACACGGGCGGCGGGTAGTCACGCCTAGGGGCGCGGCCAGAAAGTAGGCAAGCGTCCTAAGTACGTTTCTTTCGCCTCTGTAAGTCTTGTGTTTCTGGTTGAACTTGGGGCCGCGCCTTATAGAAGCCGGCCTTTCAGGCCGGACTTCTAGTCCTGGGCGCAGGGCTCCTCGGACAAGAGCGGTGTCGAGGTCTGTTCTCCCTCAAGTTCGGGGTACAGCTCCTTCCTGCACTCCGGGCAGATGCCGTGACTGAACTCCGCTTCCGTGTTGTCACGCACGTAGGTCTCCACGCGTTCCCAGAAGCCTTTGTCGTTGCGGACATTCTTGCAGTGAGCGCATATGGGGACGATGCCGCGGAGGGTCCTGATGTCGTCCATGGCCTCTTGGAGCTCGTTGATCAGTACTTCACGCTTCTCCACGGCCCGGGCAATCTCGTCGTTTGCGCGGGCGTTGGCAATGGCGAGGCCGCATGCGGCGAGGACGGTCAACGTCAGGTTCAGGTAGTGGTCCTTGTATTGGGGGAAGGCGAGACCCTCGATCTCGAGCCCCCCCACTACTTCATCCTGGTGGACGATCTTCACGAGGAACCCATCCTCCGATTCGGACCAGGCATGCGTCTTGTCAAGAAGGGTCAAGCGCCGTTTCACGGCCTCTTCGGTGAAGGAGGATGCCGCAGTTGATTGGGGATCGCCGGCCTTCCCGCCTGTGAAGGGGACATAGACGAGACTGGCCGGTGCACATAGCGCCTGGAACAAGTCCATGATCCGTGATATCACGGCTGTTTCCGTTCTTGCGTGCGGAAGGCTGCTGAGAATGTCGAAGACCATGGCGTACTCGGCGAGCTTCCGTCGTTCTTGCGCCAACCGCCATTCCTGAACGATTTCCATGAGAAACGACCTGAACGAGCCCAGCCCCACCGGAACCACTTGAGAGGGGAGTCCGACGAATTCGGAGAACTCCTTCAGGTGGCGGCGGGCGTTCTCGTCAATGCCCGTGTCGAGTAGAACCAGTTGGGTCGTGGATTCCGCGAAGAAGTCACGTGCGGTTTCACGCGAGAAGCCCCATTCGTCGATATGGTCTCGCCAGCGCGCCAGCCATCCCGGCGTCAGCAGATGGCTGCCTTCGCGGAGATAGGCATCCACCAACTCGCGGCTTGTCACCAAGTGGAAACACTGCTCCGTTGCATGGACATGGCAGGTCTTCCACTCCTCGGGCGGGTCTCCCATTCTTGCGGAACAGCCTCCCACGATCAACACGTCCGCCAGCGCCTCCTTGCACTCACGGAGTCTGTCTGCCAGGGTCGTCCAGCTCTTCTTGGGATCACCGCAGTGCGCTGGAAACGTAACGAAACAGACCTCGTGAAGGTCCTCGGATTCGGCGACGGCGGCGGC
>JAAEQP010001865.1 GCA_024231375.1 bacterium
GACACGGGAGCAGGGCTCTGCGCGGCGGGCGGGTCCACATCAGCGTAGTCCGGCGGCTCGCAAGCGCGTTGAAGATGCCTGTGAGTGAGATCATCGACCTCGACGCGGTCCCCGAGTCGGTTTGCGAAGCCTAGAGCGTCCAGCCGAACCTGGATCGAGAAACGGGAATGCCAAGCCAAGTTGGATCTACAACTTCAGACGCGGAAACCGCAAAGAAGGAAGCCAAGGACGGAGAACGCAACGGGATGTTGATCCGGCGTTCCATGCGGAAGGACTGACAAGGAAGGAGATGGAACACGATGTTCGAGGCAGGAGTAACAGAGGGAACGGGCGGAGGGTCGGAGGTAGACCACGGTTTCGCGGCGCTGTCCCCATCCGACGTGCCGGACGTTGTGCGTGGGATGCCGTGGGAGACGGTCGACTACGGGGAACTTAACAAGACGGTCGTTTGACATCAACAGGCTGTCGCGGTGCCGCTTGAAGGCCGTGTCCTTCCGGTGAGCATGCACAGC
>JAAEQP010001866.1 GCA_024231375.1 bacterium
GGCAAGGACAAGGAAGAGGACAAACAGGAGGACCAGGGCAATGGTGCCCACCAGTCCCATTTCCTCGCCCCACACAGCGAAAATGAAGTCGTTGTGGGCCTCGGGAAGATATTCGAGCTTCTGTTCGCTCGCGCCGAGGCCCTTGCCCCAGACGCCGCCCCGTGCGAACGCCGACAGCGACTGGATGAGCTGGTATCCACGGACAGGATCTTTCCAGGGGTCCAGGTAGGCGATGATTTTGCCCCACCAGTAGTCGCTCGTCGTGGCGATGCCCAGCACGGCGACGATGCCGGGGGCGATGGTGCCGCCCACGTATTTCCACTGGACGCCCGCCATCAGGCACATCATGAGCGCCACGGTACCGATGATGACGGGGGTGCCGAGATCGTATTCGGCCAGAATCAGAAGACAGAACACGCCGATGACCAGCATGGGGGGGACGTACCCGCGCCAGAATTTCGCGATGTGCTCCTGGTTCTCGGACAGTTTCACCGCAAGCCATATGACCAGGGCGAGTTTGGCGAACTCGCTCGGTTGGAACCCGAATCCCGCGATGCGCAACCAGCGCACCGCGCCCTTCTGTTCCACCGACAGGACCAGCACCACCACAAGAAACGCGGCCGTTACGCCCAGCAACGCACCCAGCACCCGCCGGTCGCGAAACTGGTGGTAGTCGAAGCGCGATGCCACGAACAGGCCGACCAAGCCCAACGCCAAATGAAGCAAATGGCGGCGGAGGTAGTAGAACGTGTCGATGCCTTCGATAAGGTCGTCGCCGTACATGCGTACCGTGCCCGCGCTGTACACCATCAACACGCCTAGAAGCACGAGCGCGAGCACTACGTTGAGCAGGAATGTCGTTTCCCGTTTCATGAATCCGTTCCCTGTGAAGACCGACCGACGTACTTGCGGACACAGTCCTTGAATACCGTGCCTCGTTGCTCGAAATTGTCGAACATGTCGAAACTGGCGCACGCGGGCGACAACAGGACCACGTCACCCGGCTCGGCTGCCGTGTCGGCCATCGTGACGGCCTGCTCCATGTCAGCGGCGCGTTCGTTGGGCGTGTCGACCCCGAAGGCGGCCTCCAGGAGCGGCGCGTCCTGGCCGATGGCGACCAGATGCTTCACGTGCTGTTTCACGAGACCGCTCAGCACGTCGTAGTCCGCGCCTTTGCCTTCGCCGCCCGCGATAAGCACCACGGGTACGTCGAAACTCTCCAGCGCCACCTTCAGGCTGTCAATGTTGGTGGATTTGGAATCGTTGTAGAACCCGACGCCCCGGAACTCGGTCACGAACTCGATTCGGTGTTCCACGCCCCGGAAAGCGCGAAGTCCCTCCAGCGTAGCGGTCCAGTCGAATCCGCCTGCCCGCATCATGGTCAACGCACACAGGGCGTTCTCGAGGTTGTGGCGCCCGGGCAAGCGCACGTCGTCGGCTTTGGCCACGGCAGCCGTGCCGTCGCGAATGACGTCGCCGTCGAGCCACAGGCCTCGGTCGACCGGCTCCGTCAGGCTGAAGTCCCATGCCGTGGATGCTGCGCCGTCCGTCATAACCCGCGTGCGCGGATCGTCGCGATTGACCACGGCGTGGTCGTCGGGCGTTTGGTTCGCGAACAGGCCTTGTTTGACGGCCGCGTACTCGTCGAGCGTGCCATGGCGTGCGAGATGGTCGGGCGTCACGTTCAGCACCGCCCCAATCCACGGCCGGAACTCGCGCGCCGTCTCCAACTGATAGCTGCTGACTTCGAGGACCAGGTATTCCGGCGCCGGGTCGCACAAGACAGCGGCGCTCAGGGGGTCGTCGTTGTTGCCTGCCAATCCAACCGAGACGCCGCATGCTTTCACCAGCGTCTTCAGCAACTCTGTTGTAGTCGTCTTGCCATTGGTCCCCGTCACGGCCAGGATGCGTGAGCGGCAGTAGGCGGACGCGAATTCCATCTCACCTACCACGTCGGCCCCGGCCGCGCGCGCCTGTTCGACCACGGGAATCCGCGGCGGCACGCCGGGACTGGGAATCATCAGGGCTACATCGCGTACCGCGGCGTCCGTGTGCCCACCGCATTCGTACGAGACCTTGAGGTCGTCCAACTCGGAACAGAATGGTGCGAGTTTGCCTGCGTCGCCCGAATCGGTAACAAAAGGCCGGGCGCCTTCGCGGAGCAACAGGCGGACCAGGGCGAGGGCGGTTCGGCCCATGCCCACGACAGTCACCTTCTTTCCACGTACGTCCAAGGCGTTACCTCAGCTTCAAGGCGCTCAGGCTGAGCAGTGCAAACACGAGGGCGATAATCCAGAACCGGATGACGACCTTTGTCTCGGACCAGCCCAGCAACTCGAAATGATGGTGAATGGGCGCCATTTTGAACACGCGTTTGCCGCGCAACTTGAACGACACCACCTGGATGACAACGCTGGCCCCTTCCATGACGAACAGACCGCCCACCAGAACCAACAGAAGCTCCTGCTTCGTCAGGATGCCCATGGTGCCCAACGCGCCACCCAGGGCCAGCGCCCCCGTGACGCCCATGAAGACCTCGGCCGGATGCGAGCTGAACCAGAGAAAC
>JAAEQP010001867.1 GCA_024231375.1 bacterium
GACGATGATGCGCGCGATGATGTAACCCACCACGATGTCCATCCAGAAGAGATTGCCCCCCGTGGTGAAAAACCCATCGGGACCGAGTTTGAGAGCACCGAGGGCCATCGCGGGCACACCGATGAAGGTCAGGGCACTCGTCTCGGTCGCGACGATCGAAACGCCGACGACGAACCAGTTGAGATTGCGTCCGCCGAGGAAATAGTCGCGCTTGGACTTTTGGCCGCGGGCCATCCACAGCCCAATGGCCACCATGGCGATCAGGTAGAGGGCAACAACGGCCCAGTCAACGACGGCGAAGGACGCCTGGGTGGTCTGAGTCAGCGGATTCATCGGTGTGGGGCCTCCCGGGGAAAGTCAGTCCCCCCTGGCTGCCACAGCGATTCGGGACTGTCCAGCGGCTCAGCTCAGATCCTTGACCCGCGCGTAGGCCTCGCCGACCGTCGCCCAGACCTTCGCGGGATCGGCGGGGCGAATCCACGAGATGTGCTGACACGCATCGAAACCCCACGTCGCGATGTCGCGGCATCCGCCCTCGACGAAGACATCCACGGTGTCGAGCAGATCGCCCTCGCGCCCCGCGGGAATTTTGAACCCCTGAAGCCACATCTGCGCGCGCAGACCGTGCGCCTTCGCCAGCGCCATCACCTTCTCCGTGTGCGGGCGGACGTAGTTGTCGAGCGTGTGCCCGACCTTCGGCGCCCCCGGCTCGTCGAACATCCAATACGGATCGGTGCCGATGATCGACACGCTCGGCAGCGACGCCACCTTCTCCCAGTTTGCCGTCGCGTGCGGATGCTTCGGCTCGATGGGAAGCAGACACACCGCGCTGGCGATTCCCGCCGCCGCCGTTTTGTCCGTGAGAAAGCGGAGGAAATCGACGATCCAATCCTCGCGCGCCTCCTCCAATTTCTCGCTGAGCGTCGTGGGGAACGGTTCGCCCGGGTGACGCTCCTCCCACCGCGCGTGGCAGTGCGCGCACGTGCAGGCCCAGGTGCCGGGGCGTCCACCGAGCCAGCTGGGCATATAGAAGTGCGGCTCATCCCAGAAGAGCACCTCGGCGCCGATCTCAACGGCGTCGTCGATCCACTTCGCCATGAAGTCGCGGAACTTCGGCGCGTTGGGACACGCGCAGTGCGTCGGCACACCGTCGTTGGCGATCTGCACCGAGTCGGGATTGAGGCCCGTGAAATTCGAAAACGCCTCGCCGCCGAAAACGCGCCCCACACCCCACGGGTCCACCCACGCCGTGAGCCCCGCGTCCTTCGTCGCCTGGACGATCTCGCCGACCGCCTGTTTGCAAAAGAGATGATCGTTCTCGCTGAACGTGTGCACAATGTAGGTGCAGTGAAACGCCCGCATCTCCTCCAGGTCTTTCAGAAA
>JAAEQP010001868.1 GCA_024231375.1 bacterium
ACCGCCGCCGAGGTGGCCGTGATTGTGGCGCGGCAGATGCGAGCGGCAGAGCGGCTGGAGAGCGCGATGATGAAGGTGAACGTGCCAGCAGTGACCTTTGCAGAACTGAACGGTATCGCGGCGACCCGGATGGGACGGCGCGACTACCAGGACGAGATTATTGAGCGGACCGACCCACGTGGCGGGACCTATTACTGGATCGGCGGTGCCGAACCCAGTCATGAGGCCGCTTCCGGTACGGATTTCGAAGCCATTGAACAGGGCCGGGTGAGTGTGACGCCGCTCCATCGCGACATCACGAATCATCCGGCGGTTGGCGTGGTAGACGCCTGGGATATGCGCCTGTGAAAGAGCACTTAGTCGAGTTTGTCATGGGTCACATGTCGCTGCCGACAGCGACCGTGTTGTTGGCCACGTTGCCGATTCTGGAGTTGCGCGGCGCCTTGCCGGTGGCATTGCTGTGGCAGCCACCGTTGCCCTTGTGGCAGGCCTATCCGTTGGCCGTGTTCGGGAACATGATCCCGATCCCGTTCATCATCTGGCTGCTGGAGCCCGCGACAAACATACTGCGCCGCTGGAAGCTTGGCGACCGGTTCGTTGAATGGTTGTTTGCACGGACCCGGCGCAAGGGCGCCAACATCGAGAAGTATGAGATGTGGGGACTGGTCCTGTTCGTGGCCATCCCCTTGCCCGTGACCGGCGCGTGGACCGGGTCCATGGCCGGGCATCTGTTCGGTTTGAAGTGGTACAAGACCTTGCTGGCATGCTTCATGGGCGTGTGTATCGCCGGCGTGGTGATGTCGTTGTTGTCCGTATTCGCCCGTGAAACGTTTATCTGGCTATTCGGCGTCGCAGCCGCCCCGCAGTGACGGGACCGCAAACGCCGCGAAGACGAAACCGCCCCTGAGGTTGCAGAAAGAGGAGTGAGACCATGTGTGGAATAGTGGGTTACATTGGCGACAAACAAGCCAGCGAAGTCATCATGAGCGGCCTGCACCGGCTGGAGTATCGCGGCTATGACTCGGCCGGCATTGCCACCGTCAAGGACGGCGCGCTGGAGTACGTTAAGAGCCTCGGCAAACTGGTCATCATGGACGAGAAACTCGAAGCCTCCCCGCTGACCAGCGGCCTCGGCATCGGCCACACGCGGTGGGCGACCCACGGCGTGCCCAGCGAAGCGAATTCGCACCCCCATTTCGACAAAGACATCGAGCTTGCCGTCGTACACAACGGCATCATCGAGAATTACCAGGAACTCCGCGAGCAGTTCCAGGCCGAAGGCATCGAGTTCCGTAGCGCCACGGACACCGAGACCATCGCGCACTTGATCCGCAAGTACTACCAGGGCGACCTGTTCAAGGCGGTCCAGCGCGCGTTGCAGGACGTGGAAGGCGCGTACGCCATCGGCGTCGTCTGCAAAGACAACCCCGACGTACTCGTCGCGGCCCGTCACGGCAGCCCGCTGATTGTGGGCCTGGGCAAGGACGAAGCCTTCATCGCGTCCGACGTGCCGGCCATCATGAAGTACACGCGCGACGTGCTGTACATCGACAACGGCCATGTCTGCGAGATTCGCCGCGACGGCTACAAGATCGAAGACGTCGAAGGCAATCCGATCGAGATGGAAGTTCAGCACGTTGAGTGGGACGATGCGGCCGCCGAGAAGGAAGGCTATCCCCACTTCATGCTGAAGGAAATCAACCAGCAGCCCGACGTGATTCGCAACACCCTGCGCGGCCGTGTCACCGAGGGTTCGACAGACGTTCAGCTTTCCGACATGAACATCGAAGAAGAGGAACTCGTCAATTGCCAGAGCATCCACATCGTGGCATGCGGCACGGCGTGGCACGCCGGCATGGTCGGCAAATTCCTCATTGAGAAGTTCGCCAAGGTTCCGGTGAACCTGGATCTCGCGTCCGAATACCGCTACCGCGACCCCATCATCCCCGAGCACACGATCATGATTCCTGTGTCCCAGTCGGGTGAGACCGCCGATACCCTCGAAGCCATCCGGATCGCCAAGAGCCGCGGCGCCAAGGTCGCTTCGGTCGTGAACGCGGTTGGATCGAGCGTAGCGCGTGAATCCCATGGCGTCATCTACCAGCAGGCGGGCCCCGAGATCGGCGTGGCCTCCACCAAGGCCTACACATCCCAGATCACGGCCTTCTCGCTCTTCACAATCTGGCTCGGCAAAGTCCGCGGCACCATCTCCGACGACCTGGCCAAGGAGATGATCGCCGCTCTTCGCGAGATCCCTGACAAGCTTCAGGCCATCCTGGACGACCAGGACGAGGTCAAGCGTCTCGCCGACCTGCCGAAGTACCGCGACGCCCTCGGCGCGTTCTACCTGGGCCGAAGCTACAATTTCCCGAGCGCCCTCGAAGGCGCCCTGAAGCTGAAAGAGATCAGCTACATCCACGCCGAAGGCTACGCCGCCGGCGAGATGAAGCACGGTCCCATCGCTCTCGTGACCAACACCTTCCCGGTGGTCTGCGTGGCGGTGAAGGGCGACACCTACGACAAGGTCGTGTCGAACATGCAGGAAATCCGTGCCCGTGAGGGTCTTGTCATCGCCGTGGCGACGGAAGGCGACGAGGATATCAAGGCCCATTGCGACGACGTGCTGTACGTGCCGGACTGCTACGAGCCGTTCAGCCCGATCGTGGTGGCGCTGCCGCTGCAGTTGCTGGCCTACTACATCTCCGCCAACCGCGGTTGCGATGTGGACCAGCCCCGCAACCTCGCCAAGAGCGTGACCGTCGAATAGCGTTCACCGTATATTCGTGACATCTGACGCCGGGCAGCCCTTCGCAGTAGGGGTTGTCCGGCGCTTCCGTTCGGATGAGTAGGCGAGACCGGACGATGCAGGCTACGACGATGCGTCGCAGAGCATCATGGGCGAGGGGATCGGGCGCACGTCGCACCCGGCGTACAGCAGATGCAGCTTGCCGTCCGCACTGCCGCTGACGGCGAGCTTTCCGTCGTCGCTCAGACTGACCGGGGCCTCGCCGTTGAACGTGAATAGGCAACGGCTCGATCTGGGTTCCCAGATACGGATCTTTCCGTTGGGGCTGGCCGTTACGGCGTAGTGTACATCTTTGCTCAGGCATACCGACGTGATGGCCGCGCTGTGTGCTTTGATGTATCGGGCCCGTCTGCCCTTGCGCAGGTCCCACAGCGCGAAGAATCCGTCCCGGTCGCCCGTGAGGGCGTAGCGTTGGTTGCTGCTCAGGCACAGCGCCGTCAAAGGCACGCCATCCCCCTCGAAGGTTTCGACGCACTTGCCCGACTTGATCTCCCACAGGCGCATGGCCCCGTCCGCATATGCCGCAAGCAGATGCATGCCGTACCCGCAAAGCGTTACCGCGGTCACGGCGCCCGATTGGGCATCGAAGGAATCCGTGCAATCGCCCGACTGCTTGTCCCACACCCGGATCGCTCCGTCCGCACCCGCCGACACCGTGGCGTTGCCGTCCCCCGTCATGCACACCGCAAGCACGGCGCCACCATGCGCCTCGGTCACCCGGGTCGGCTCCCCCGTCATCCGTTGCCAGAGAATCAGCGTGCCGTCCGCGGCGCCCGAGAGCACATTCAATCCGTCTGCACTGAAACACGCCCGCGTCACGGTGGCTGCGTGCCCCACGAACGTCTGAAGGCACTCGCCTGACTTCACGTCCCACAGCTTGAGTTCACCGGGTTTGCCCGGGGCGCCGCCCCCACTCAGAATCAGGCATCCATCCCAACTCAGATTCACCGTCACCGCGGGACCCCCGTGGGCGTCCACGGTGCCGATCACCTTGCGCGTCATAGCCAGCCGTTTGGTTGCCGACGCGCGGTCGTGCTTCACATTGTGACCGTGCAACGGTTCGTCGCCCAATTCATTCAGCAGATCGACGGCCGTCGCGCAATCGCCCCGCTCCAACTGCATCTGAGCCAGCAAGTAACGTGGCAGACGCGCCGAGGGATCGCCTTCGCTGAGTTCTCGCAGCATTCGAACCGCCGCTCCGTCCGTAAGCTTGCCCCTGCGCCACCAGAGCAGCGTGCGATTGTACGTTGCTTCGGGATGGTTTGGCTGATCCGACAAGGCCTTTTCCCAGAGCTGCTCCGCTTCCTTGGTGTTACCGAGGTCAAGCACCGAGACCGCCCGGTTGCTGAGATGGTTGGCCGACATGGCCTGTGCCTGTGGCGCGGCGCGCGGATAGTCCTCGCCCGCCGTCGCACGGTATATCTCCCCCAGGGCCTCCACGATCGTTTCCATGTCGGCGGGCCGCGCATCCGGCTCCGCTTGCAGACAGCGCCGCAACAGGTCGACCATTCCCTCCGGCATTTCCGGAATGGATTCGTGCTCCGGCCCCAGTTCCAGATACGTCTCCAACGACCGGTCCGCGGCTTGTCCCGCCATCCATGTCACGTCCCCCACGAACATCTCAAGAATCGAAACGGCCCAGCTCCAGATGTCCGTCGCGGCGGTCAGATTCTCCCGCCGCGCCTGTTCCGGGGAGCAATACACCACGGTTCCGCGGGTGTTCGTCTGGGTGGCCGATTCATCGCCCTTGGTAGCCATCACCACGGCCTTGGACAACCCGAAATCAGTCACCTTCGCCACGCCACCCGACGTCATGAGAACGTTGGCCGTCTTCACATCCTGATGGACCAACCCCTGGGAGTGGGCATAGCGGAGACCCCACGCGAACTGCGATGCCACATCAAGTATGCGGGACAACGCTTTCTCCGCGCCGCCGCGATAGAGGTGTCGACTCTGGACCCAACTCCATAGCGTGCCCCCCGACACGTATTCCGCGAATACTCTGGGAAGACCGTCCAGTCTGCGGACGTAATAGCAACTGGCAATGTTCGGGTGGAGGCCCAGGTTGACCCACAATTCGCATTCGCGCTCGAAGAATTCCGCGCCCTGCGCGCGCGAAAGGATGTCCGGTCTTGGGCTCTTGACCGCCAGGTCGATGCCCCACCCCCGGTGGTGGACCTTGTACACCTTGCCCATTCCGCCCGTCGCCACCACACGTCGGACCTCGTAGGTCCCGAGGATCACGTCGCCCGCTTTCCACTCGGTCGTGCCCTGGCCCGGGCCGTATGCTTGGGGTGGTACCACCGTTATTCCGTCCTGCCGACGCTGCTGCGCGTCTGATCGCCCGAGACCAACCTGTTCTGCCCTGTCCCTCAAGTACCTTCCGCCCGCGGGCGGCATTGAGTCAACCGCGCCTATCGTACAAAGCGGCGCTGGGGGATGTCTACACCCGCGGCAGATCCATGGCGTCGCAGATGGCCGATGCCGTGGGCCACGGGTCCCCCGTCACGACCGCCACATGCTCCCCGGCCGGCGCCCAGATGGCCGGGTTCGTTGGCCCGAACACGGCTACCGTCCGGCAGCCTGCCGCCGCTGCCAGGTGCGTGATGCCACTGTCATTGCCGACGTACAGCCGCGTGGACGCCAGGACCCGCGCCAATTCTTCCAGAGTCGCCGTCTGAATGACGTCCTCCTGGTCCGGCAACTCCAGGCCATCCTCGGCTGGTCCCAGACACCAGGATACGCGGCGATTCATCCGCCGAAGGATCCGCGCCAGTGCGGCGTAGCGGTCCATTGGACAGTTCTTGTGGGATCCCCCGCTGCCGGGGTGGATGACAACATCTTTCGGGTCGCGGCCCGGTGCAATTTCCAGATGAACGGGCGGGCAGTAGCGGTAGCCAAGCTGTGATACGAAGTACTCGGATGCGTGGACGCTCCAGTCTTCCGGCGGCAGGCCCGGAAACGCGCGCACATCCTCCACGCCACATCCGCGCACGGCCTTCGCCAGATCCCCCTCGTCGCGCATCCACATCACCACGCGGTCGAACCCGGCAAGAAACGCACGAATGCCCTCGCTCGGCTCCACGAACAACGACTCGAACCCGATCGTGTCGATGTCGTGCGCCGCCTCGGCAAGCCCGCCCATCACGGCCAACGCCATGCGGTTCGGTCGCCCCATCACCTCTACCGGACCGTCGCCACACAGAAGACTGAGCGACGGAAGCGTCAGCAGGAAGTCGCCGATACCCCCCGTATGCACAACCAGCGTGCGCGTGCCATCACCGTTCGGCGTCACCGTCCTGCCCCTCCGGCGCGCCATCGCCCACCAACTCGTAGACAACGATGCGCGCCTCCCCGAAGGGAGAAAGGTCCGCTTTCAACAGTCTGAGATCGTCGGGCGCCTGGGTTGGATCCAAGAGCGGCTCCCAGGCGGGGATCATCTTGGTGGTGTAGCGCTCGTCCACGACGACATACCGCGCCTCGGCGTTCCGGGCGCGCTGAATGCTTTGCTCCAGATTTTCGACGGCTGCCGGCCCCGTACTCGGCATGTCCGCGTAGAACCCCACCCAGGGCTTCCGCGTGAAGATGAGGCCCGGTTCCACGTTGTCCTTCATCCATTCGCCCGCGGTCTTGTGTTCCCGCGGCATATAGCCAATCCCGCCCAGCATACCGGGCACGACAGTCATGGCCGCGCCGAGTGCCGCCAGTGCCACAAACCCCGCCACAGGCGCCAGTCGAAGCCGCCGCCACGTGGGCGACTTGGCCGCGCGGGCGCTCACCGTCGCCATGCCGTGGGCCGCCCACAGCGACAAGGCGATCACCACGCTCATGATATAACGCGGTTCAGCCATGGTGCTCAGAATCGCCGCGCCGGTCTGCACCGCCGCGAAGAACAGCACGGCCAACTCCAGCCGGATGTCGCGCCGTTGCTCCCCGTCTTCGATGGCGAACAGACCCACCCCCATCAACGGCATCAGATACGGCCCCGTCATGATCGGGATGTCGCGGAACAGCGTACCTTCCACCGAACGGTACAATTCCCGCGCCCGGGCCACCAACGCATGCTGCACGGCCCCGCCCACGCTGGTCAGGCGGTAGCTCACCGTGGCCACTCCGATGGCGCGGTACATGAACGCGGCGAACAGACCGAGCAACCCCATCGACACGGCAACAAACACGCCCAATCGTCTGAAAGGCGCATCCTTCGACCCGGCACACAGGACCAATCCCGCGACGGGCGCCGCCAGAAGGAGCAGCAACCCTTCCGGACGGGCCAGATGGAGCCCGAAAAACGCCAATGGCGCCGCAATCAGCCACGGACCGCCCCGGCGCAAGGCGCGCGCCAACGTCCACACCGACAAGAACCACATCAGCGACGCCACGGCTTCGGGCATGACGCGCGAACCGTAGTCCACCAGCCACGGGAACAGGCAGACGATCAGCGCCGCTATCCTGGCCGAGCGGCGGCCGTGCATATCGGACGACAGCATGTACACGGGGACGATCAGCAGGCTCGATGCCATGAGCGACACGACGCGCGCGGCGAGTTCGAAATCGTCGATGACCAGGTGACAAAGGGCGCACAAGGCGGGATAGAGTGGGGGAATGCGTTGGCTCATGTCGAAGAACTGGCCCGACGCGAACTGGCGCGCCTGCTCCACATAGTGGATGGCATCCGCCGAGTCGACCACGCGGTCCAGGACAAGCATGAATCCCAACCGGCATGCGAACGCCGCCGCCACGAAGGTGGCCACCTCGCCCGCGGGATGGGATCGTTTCACGCCCGTCACTACGCGCTCCCCATTTCGCCCGCCGCGGGCGGCGATATGTCCGCCGCCCGCGGAAGGGACGAATTGCTAGCAGTATTGCTCCAGGTAGGCCGCGCCCCGAAGGAATCCTTCCTCGCGCGACTGGGTGCCGTCTTCGTGCTCGATACTCAGCACGCCGTCGTACCCGTTGGCCCGGAGATGGCTGATGTACTCGCCCCATTCGATGTTGCCGAAACCAGGGATGACATACCGCCACCAGCCGCCCGCCAGCACGCCCACCTTCGCGCGTTTCGCGCGGTCGACAAGCGTGTCCTTGGCGTGGGTGTGGAAGATCCGGTCGGCAAACATGGACACCGGAATCAGGTGGTCGCACTGCTGGTGGTACAGGTGCGACGGGTCGTAGTTCAGCCCGAAGTTCGCATCCGGAATCGTGTCGAACAGGCATTCGAACGTGTCCAGTCCCTGCAAGCACGTGGCGAAGTAGTTCTCCAACGCGATGTTGATGCCCTTCTTGCGTGCATGCGTCAGCACCGGCCGGAACGCCTTCGGCAGAACCTTCTTGATGGTCTCGATCTTCGACATGCCCTCGGCAGGTCCGCCCGCCAGCATGCAGACCGTTCCCACGCCCAGCATGTGCGCGGCGTCGATGGTCTTCTTCGCATGGGCCTGCCATTTCTTCGTCGCCTTGGGATTGGTGAAGCCCATGTCGTAATAGGCCAACCCGCTGATTTCCAACCCCCGCTCGTCCAGCGCTTCCACGATCTTCGTGGCCTTCTTCGCCGTCAGCTTGGCGGGGTCAATGTGCTTGCTTCCCGGGTGAGCGACCACTTCCAAACACGGAATCGCGCTCTCCTCCGCAAAGTCCATCACCATCTCCAACGGCTCGGCGCCGAAGGGCCCGGTCAGCATTCCAACTCTCATGTACGTTCCTCCTTATCGAGCGTTCCGCCCGTATGCGTATGCCCCAACCCGGCGACGGGCTGCTAGGGGCAGATCAGTACTTTCATCACATCCGCCTCGGCCGATCGGCGTAGTGCCGCCACGCCGTCGTCAAGACCGAACGTCTCCGTGACCATAGGCGTCACTTCCACGTTTCCGAGGGTCAATGCCTCCAGCGCGGGGCGAAAGGGCCCGCACCGCGATCCGACTATCCGCACTTCGTCAATCACCGGACGGCTCAGGTCGGCGTCCACCGGACCGGCGACCGTCGTTTTCAGAACCACCGTACCTTCGGGGCGTACCAACTCAAGCGCCCGCCGCAACCCGCTTTCTGAGCCGGTCGCCTCGACCACAACATCGGCCCCTTGCTCCAGCGGCTCATCCACCGACGCCGTCCCGATATGCAACCGGTCCAGCAGCGCGAGCTTCCACGCGTGCTTGCCTACGCATACCACGCGCTTGGTGTGCAGCCACAGCACTTGGGCCGCCAGTTGCCCCAGCTTGCCGTCGCCCAGCACAACGACCCGGTCCTCCCCGGTGACCGTCACCTGCTCCAGAATCCTGAACGCAGCCGCGGTCGGTTCCGTGAACACAGCCACTTCGTCGGAGGCCGCATCCGGCACGAGATGGAGGTTCCCCTCCGGCAGCGTGAGATACTCGGCGAAGGCCCCGTTCCGGCCCGCGATGCCGAGTACCGAACGGTTCGCACAGTGATGGGGCAACTCAAGACCACAGTAGCGGCATTCGCCGCACGGACAGTTGATCTCGCCCACCACCCGCTTGCCGACCAGGTGACTGTTCGCCGCCTCTTCCACCACGCCAACGAACTCATGGCCGGGCACACCTGCGAACCCCATGTATCCCTTCAGGATCTCGAGGTCCGTGTTGCACACACCCGCCACGGACACACGTATCAACGCCTCTCCCGTGTCCGGGACAGGCATAGGCACGTCGTCTACCCGCAATTCTCCGTCGAAAACGACGGCCCGCATTCACATTCTCCCTCAGTCGTCCAGTCGGCGCACTGCGAGTACTACGTGTCGCGATCCACGATGAACCGGGCCAGTGCCCGGAACACGTCCGCTTCCGGTCCGAAACCGTTCAACGCCCCGACTGCTTCCGTCACCGTCTCTTCCGCCAGTTCGCGGGCCTGTTCCAACCCCACCAGCGACGGATAGGTCGATTTGCTGTTCGCCTCGTCGCTACCGATCGGCTTGCCCAGCAATTCCTCCGTTCCCGTGACATCCAGGATATCGTCCGCAATCTGAAACGCCAGACCCACGTGCTCGCCGTAGAGCGTCAACGCATCCATCTGCTCCGAGGATGCGTCCGCCAGGAGCGCGCCCGAACGGACCGACACCCGGATCAACGCGCCCGTCTTCGCCGCATGGAGCTGGCGGAGGGCGTCAAGCGCCAACTGCTTGTCTTCGCTTTCCAGGTCGATTACCTGGCCGCCGACCATGCCCGAAACCCCCGCGGCTTGGGCGATCTCCCGCACCACGTCGGCGCGGCCCGTCTGCGCCGCCACGTCGAAGGCCATGGTGAGCAACGCGTCGCCCGCCAGGATCGCCACGGCCTCGCCAAACATCTTGTGAGACGTGGGCTTGCCCCGGCGCAAATCGTCGTCGTCCATCGCGGGAAGGTCGTCGTGGATGAGCGAATACGTGTGTATCATCTCCAGGGCGCATGCGGCCGGCATGGCCTTCGCGTCGTCACCCGCCACGATTTCCGCGGCCCCCAGCGCGAGGGCCGGCCGGAGCCGTTTCCCCCCCGCGAACAGGCTATATTCTACAGCCTCCCGGAGCGACACCGGGATGCCGTCCCACATGTCCACGTATCCGTGCAGGGCGCGCTCCGTCCGCGCGGCCTTGCCGGAAAGAAACTCGTTCACAGTCATTTCGGTCCAGTCCTTTGCTCTGAGGGATACCCTTCGCCCAGTGTACGCAGCATCCCCATGTGATACAAGCCGATGTCGCTTGACACAAGCCGATGTTGGACTCCGGTCCCGGCGGTTTGATACAATACGCGTCGCCCTTGTGGCGGCCAAAGTTACATCCAGCGTTAGAGTGTTTCACCAACACACGGAGAGGTGGCCGAGTGGTTGAAGGCGGCGGCCTCGAAAGCCGTTGTACCGGTTTCCGGTACCGTGGGTTCGAATCCCACCCTCTCCGCCAGGTTTTTCGCCCCCGCGTCCATCACGGATAGCGGGGGCTTTTCATTCACGCGGGCGCGGTCAGGCAGCCCTCACCCGGCATCCCTCAGGGCGTCGTGCAACTCGCGCACCGACTCGAACACGTAGTCGGGCCTACGTTCCAGGGTTGCCACGCCGTCCGGCGTGGTCTCCCCGCTGAGCACCAGGATCGATGCGATCCCCGCGTTGTACGCCATCTGCATGTCCGTATACGTCCGATCCCCCACCATGGCGCTCGAATCGGCCGTGGCGCCGATCTTGTCCATACCCATCCGGATCATCTCCGGGTTCGGCTTGCCGATGTACCGGGGCGACCGGTCCGCCGCCTCCTTCAAGAGCGCTGCCATGGCGCCGCAATCCGGGATCGGTCCATGCTCGGTGGGGCACACCTTGTCGGGGTTTGTGGCAATGTAGGGCGCACCCGCCCGCAGGAAATGACACGCCTTCTCCAGTTTCGCGTAGGTCAACGTCTTGTCGAACGACAACACAACGGCTTCGGGATCCGAATCGACAAGTTCCATGCCGCTTCGCTGCAGCTCCTCTTCGAACGACCGCGTTCCCAACACGAACACGCGGCGGTACGTCGTCTCCGTGGCGAGGAACCGTGCCGTGGCTTCGCCCGAAGTCAATACGTCGTCGGGCGTAGCCGCGATACCCATGCCGGTCAGCTTCTCGGCATAGCGGTTCGCGTCCGAAGTCGGGTTGTTGGTGAAGAACAGGGGCCGCCGGTCCGTATCGCGCAAGAACGCGATGAACTCCGGCGCTCCCGGGATCGGCGTGTCGCTTAGATAGATGGTGCCGTCCATGTCCAGGAAGAAATGGCGTAAATCGGGAAGGCTCACGAGTCGGGTCCTCTCAGTGGCTGGTCGAATCAGGACGGATCCCCGGCGCCGTCCGCCGCTCCGTCTTGGTTTCTTCTGATCCCGCGGGCGTCCTGTCTGCCCTGCTCGGCCAAGAGTTGCTGCTGCTCCTGGCACCGCTGAGCATGGGCTTCGTCGCCTTCCCGGCCAGCAGGACGTTGGTCCAACTCCACCAAATGCTCGCGTTGCCCGTACAAGATGACCTCGTCATCCCGCCGTATGAACGTGCTCCCTGTGGGGGTCCCCACGAAATCGCCGCTGTGCCGACGGATTCCCAGCACTTGGACCCCCTCGTCCCCGAGCCGGAGATCGATGAGGCTTTTGCCGACCAGCCAGTCCCCTTCTCGGACCTCCATCTCGTTGACGGTGTACCCGTCTGACAGGTGCAGGAGTCCGACATAGTCGCGCACTTCGAGACTCGTGAAGCGTTTGAGCGCCCAGCCGATCACCCTGAACATCTGCCGGTCGATCCAGCGGCTCATGGCGACCAGCCAAAGCCCCACCAAACCTAGTATTAGCAAGGAGATACGGAACAGAAGCGCATACTTCGCGTTTTGCTCGTTTGAGGAGGGCAGCATCACCGGTACCAGCGACGTGATGGCGAGCACGACGGTACCGTTTCCCAGGATCATCAGCAGCATGATGATCCGTCTGCGAACCGGATGCTCCATGATGCGTTCGGCCTCGTGGCTGGTGAATCCGGTTCCCGTGAACGCCGAACGCGCCTGAAACCGCGCCAAGTCTTGCGAGAGGCCCGTAAACACGAGCGCGCAAGTGGCAATACGCGTTACGACCAAACCTACGGTGAGAACCACCAGGATGGCTATCACTCCTCCGAAAGCTTCCAACGTGTACGCTCCTCATAGTGACTGGGGCCAAGCGGGTCCACGCGCGGCGTGCGCGGTGGCCCGTCCACTCTGAATTCTGCCAGCGCCGCCCCGCCGAATCAAGCAGGCGGTGCTTGAATTCCCCGCCTCCTTCTCCCCCGCAACGGAAGTCCTGACACGAAGTTGCCTCGCTCCTCCAGCCTATGCTATTCTTCCCCGATTCCAAATTCACAGGGGCCTGCGCTCCGATACGGGATCGGCTCGGTACGAGCGGCCCGTGAGCGACGGTTTGGGTGCCCGGCGAATGGCCGGGCCTGCCGAATGGCCCCGAGGGACAAACCCAATGTTAAGGAGAGAGTAATGGCAGGCGCATCAATGAGACAGCTCCTCGAGGCGGGCATCCACTTCGGTCACCAGACCCGCCGCTGGAACCCGAAAATGTCCCGGTACATCTTCGGGCAGCGCAACGG
>JAAEQP010001869.1 GCA_024231375.1 bacterium
AACCCTTTCGGCGTATAGCGCCGGCCGGCTCCTACCCTGTTCCCCTGCCAAGCCTCGCTGTCGTCCACCCAACGTTTCGCAAACTTGAACGTTGTATGGTAGGGTGACACGCGGTATTTGTCAACCAATTACCTGCCCCGTAAACGCCAGCGGGCTCAATGCACCGCCGGGCCGCCACCCTCCGAGACTGCATCTAAACTGTCTTGGCACCCGCGTCCTGTCACAAACATCCGGGCACTTTGCGACCTTCCCTTTGGTACTATCCCTCGGATCCGGGAAAAGTTCCACATTATGCACCGTTTTTTCGAAGGATCGACCACCATTCGGATGGGTGGAGAATTGAACCCGAAGATGGACTTCAAGTCGTTATTTATGAACCTGTTACGAGACTATTTCAGGCGACCCAAGTAGACAGGGCCGCGCATGGGGCCATTCTGAGACGTCGAGATAGGCGCTTCCGGTTCTTCGGTGTCAGCGCTGCGCTGCATGCTCTCGCTTGTCATCTCACGCGGGGGGCGGTCAACGGATGCGGCTTGAGGGGCGTTATGTGTTTTGACACCTGAATGTTAGCGACCTAGAATAGCTGGGCGGGCCGGGAAACCCATCGCCGAAGGCGTGCCCGGTCTGGTACGGATGCCCCTGGGCAGGGGTTCTGCCCGACACGCAGAAAGGAACGCCGGATGTCACGCCGAAAGTGCGCGTTCGTTACATTACTGCTTTGGATTGTTGGGGTTACGTTGGCGGGATGCGCTCATACGCCGCCCGTGCCCCTGGAACCGGCCCCAGCGCCAGCCGATGACACCACGGTGTCGCGGATACGCATCGCGCCGGATGCCGATGATGGACAGGGCTCCCTGCGTCTGCGCGTGTCACACCCGGAGCAATGCGCCCCTGCCGACACCGTCGCGTTCCATTGCACCATCCACTCGGAGAAGATCTACACCAACCTCCTGCTTTGCCTGGATGTGAAGGACGAGAGCGGCTGTGTGTGTCACGCGGCCCGGCAGGTGATCGACGTGGCGGAGGGGTCCACGCCCGCCCAATTCGCATGGCAGCCCGCGGATCTGGCCGATGGCGTCCACGTCATCGAGTTCAGAGTGGAGCAGGAGCCTGTGCGGACCTTGGCGACCCGGACGCTGACGCTGACGCAGACGACGCTGGCGAACGTTTCGGATCTCCTGGACCGTTGCGAGACGGCGCTGGCGGTGCTACGCGAAACCCTCTCGACGTACGAAGGACAGGAATGCAACCCGGCCTATGCGCGTCTGCGGCTGACGGTTGTGGAGCGGACGCTGCCGGTTGCCAAGAAGGCCTTGGCGCGCGATGACTGGGAACGGGCCGCCCACTTGGGCCGATACGTGGACGGAGCCATTCGCGCGGCCCGTGCCGAACTCGCTCTGGCATCGCTCACACCCGAACTGACGCAGCCTTCTCCGTCACGAGACTTGAAGAAGATCGAGGCGCACGGCGGTGTCTTTCAGAGTGGGGACAGGCCCGTCTTCCTGTTCGGGGGAATCGGGGACTCGACCCCCGGGCAGCAACTCCCGCTGTTCTCGCGTCTTGGACTCAACGCCGCGTCGGTTGGGCCCGCTCGGAGTCTGGCCGATGGCGAACGTGCCGCCAGCGCGGACATTGTGTTGTTCACGGGCTTGGGGCTCGAATCCCTGGACGCGGCGGCGCTTGAGAAGCGGCCGAGCCTTGCTCTTGGGAATCGCTACGATATCTCGCGCGCGGGCGCTGTCGATGCGGCGCGGGAGCGCATTGAGGAGGCGGCGGGGTCTCTCAAGGAGGGGCAAGGCGCCGTCATTGTCTCGTTGGCCGACCGGCCAGCCTTCACGTTGGACGGCGAGCGGTTCCGTGCGGGATTCATCGGATCTCTGGAGGAACGGTACGGGGATCGTCGTGATATGAACCACATCTGGCAGAGTCGCTACCGCAATTTCGCTGAGGTGCCTGTAGACTGGAGCAAGACGGACCGGGCGTACCAGAGCGATCTGATCGCCTATCAGAACACGCTGGTGACGCGGTTCTTCAGTGAAACGGCCCGAGCAGCGCGGGAATCGATTCCTGGCGCCTTGATCGCGATTCGCCTACCCGGAGACCTGACGATTCCGGGCACGGGCAGGGCCGACATGGACCATGAAGACGTGATGCGATCGGTGGACGTGGTCGAATTCGGGCCACCCGCGTTCGTGGCCGAGCCTGGATTGGCACTCGGGTACCCGGGCGCGGCGTTCCAGTCGACGCTCCTTACATCTATCGCCCCGGACCGACCTGTGGTGGGGGCATTGGCTTCCTTACCTGTGAGCCCGGCTCAGGATGGTTCCTTGGGCGGGCGAGCTGTGCATACGGCCGTGTGGGAATCCGTGATGGCAGGGGCCGACGGTGTCTTGGTGCCCATGGCAACCGGCAAAGCAGCGGCAGGCAGTCTGCTTCGCGACCCCTATGGTTTGGAGGGTTTTGGAAGAGCGGCGCTGGATGTGAACCGGTTGGGCGAGACCGTTGCCGCGTTCCAGCAGGCGTCCGCGGAGATTGCGATCCTCTGGAGCGAGTCGTCACGCACCTTTGACGGAGGCACGGACTACCTGGCATCCGTGAGGACAGCCTTTGAAGGCGTTCTTTGGTTTGGCGCGAAGGTACGGTTCGTCACGGAGCACCAGTGCGCGGAGGGTGCGCTGAAGGACGTGCGTCTCCTGGTCATGCCCAGCGCGCCCGCCGTCTCGAACGCCGCGTTCGACAAGATTCAAGCGCACGTGACGTCCGGCGGGTACGTTGTGCGCACGTCGCTCGGTATGCCCTACGACCCACGCGGCCTTTCGCGTCCCGACGTGTTGAAACACACCACGCGCACATACCTCGTGGGTGGCAGCGAAACGCCCCTGGACTACCTCCGCGCCGTGGACATGGCGAACACCGCCGGGGCTCTGACCCGGCTGCCGCGAGCGGTCAACCGCCACGGATACCCCATCGAGGGTCTCGTGACGCGGTACGTGGAGGTGGAGGGCGTTCCATACCTGTACCTCTGCAACCTGGGCGAGGTCCCGGTCACCGCGCACGTGCAGGGGGATCTCGAGACCGGCCGCGATCTCATCGGCGCACGACCCGTCCAGTTCCCCACGGTTCTGGACCCGCTCGATCCCATGCTGATCCGTTTCGAGGGGAAGTCTGAGCCGTCTTCCGACGACGGGTGACACGCCGAAGCCGCGCCCTCTTTGGTAGGGGCGCGCTCTGTCGCGACCGTCTTGGGTAGCGTCGATCGACGCACCGGAAGACGGTCGACACGGAGATCGACCCTACCGCGTACTCTCCCTGAGTGTGCATCCCCTCGCTTGACCCGAACTTCGCTCCCCGATACCCTTCACTCGTCTCAGCATTACCAAGGAGGATGTCATGATCGGGTCGCTCGTGATTCTATTGTCCAGTCTGTGCGGGGCCGCACACCTGTATCCCATCGCCGACGTAGAAGCGTCGTCCGAGACAGGCGGCAAGTACACGGCTGGAAAAGCCGTTGACGGACTGACGGGGACCCGGTGGGCGTCGTCCGACCACGCCGCGTTGCCGCAATGGATCGAAGTGCGCCTGAAGGAGCCGTCCACCGTCGACGCGGTCATGGTGCGACTGCCCGACGACCGGCTGTACAGTCCCTGGCGCGATATCGAGTTGTCGTTCAGCGAAGGGGAGGCCGTCCGAGAGACCCTTGAAGAGGGCACCACAGAGGCGGTTGTCCGTTTCGATCCCCGGACAACGGACCGCGTCCGCATCACGGTGATGTCCGTTCACGATGTGCGGCACTATGTGGGCGCCTTCGAAATCACTGTGGCCCACGACCCCGAGGAGGCGTTGGGTGGGGGACTGAAGACCGCGAAGCCTCTGTCTCGCGACGAGGTCGTCGTGAAGGGGCGGAAGGGCCATCCGTGCGTGAACGTGACGCAGGCGGACGTGGCGGCGACCCGTGAGCGCGTGGAGTCCCAGCCCTGGGCGCGCGCGATGCGGGACCGTATCGTGGCCGATGCGGACCAATGGCTTCGCGAGTCGGATGCGTATTGGCTGGAGTTTCTCCCGGAGTCCGGCGCGTGCTACGCGTACGGGTTCACGGGCTGCCCCATCACGGGCAAGACGTTTGGTACGTGGGCCGGGGCTCGGTGCAGTTGGGACCGCCCGGGGAAGGTGATGAACGGCGAGGGACGGTTGCTGCCGGACGAGGAATACCCCGACGACGGGACGGGATACAAAGCGCCTGACGGCCGCATGCACTACTTCACCGGCATCTGGAATGCTTGGGTGACGGAACAATGGACCCTACGCGCCCTGCCTGCGTTGTCTCAGGCGTATCTGCTCACGGGAGACGAACGCTACGCACAGCGGGGAGCACTCCTGCTGGACGCCCTGGCGTCGATCTATGCAGAGTCCACATCGGGGTCGTGGGACTACCCCAGCAATCCGCCAAGCGGCCGGTTTGCGCGTCCGTGGTACCAGGTGGCGCGTACGTTGGTGAAGTTCGTCGACCAGTACGATTTCATGTACAACAGCCCGGCCATGGACGAAGTGTCGTTGCGGCCTGGCATGACGCGTCGGGAGAATATCGAGACGTATCTCATCGAGGATGGCGCGTACTACTGTTACGAGCACAGCTTTCACGGCGCGTTGCACAACGGTCACGCGGACTACCTGCGCGGCGCGCTGGCAGCGGGCTGCCTGCTGGACATTCCCGAGTACGTGCGCATCGCGGTCGAGGGCCCTTTCTCCATCGCCACCATGCTCAGCAACAACATCGACCGGGACGGCCGATACTACGAGAGCGCGCTGGGCTACGCGATTCACGCGCGCCTGCTCTACCTGACCTTCGCGGACCCGCTGGTGAATCTGCGGAGCGAGGCGTACCCCGAGGGCGTGAATCTGTACGACGACCCACGGATGCAGTCGAGCTTGTTCATGCCGGATCTTCAGGTCGAGGTAGCCGGCAGGCGGCCCAACTTTGGCGACGCGGGTCCGGACTACGCGTACAAACCTTTTCCGAATCAGCCGTTTTCGCGAACCGACTACCGATTCCTGGAGCGGTTGTACGCCATGACGTCGGACGATGCCCGGCGATCGGAGTTTGGCGCGGCATTGCAGCGTCTGGCGGACGAGGACGTGACGAACCTTCGCGCGGCACACGGAGACGGGTGGCTCTTGTGGCACGCGGGCGATGCGCCGAAGGAGACCCCGAACCTTGCCCCGGAACTCAGTGCGCGGGTCGATGGGTCGTGGGTTGCGGGCATGAAAGGCATGGCCCTGCTCCGAACCGGCGACCAAGCGGCAGTGCTGCGATTCGGTCCGAGCCTGAACCACGGCGACCCGGACGACTTGGCGTGGCTCTACTATGCCGACGGATACGAGCTCAGCTACGACATCGGATACGGTCTCGGCAGTACCCATGTCCATTGTGGGTGGGCGTCGAGCACGGTGAGCCATTGCCTGGTCACGGTGGACGAGGCGAATCAACTCCAAGCCCCAGGGTCGGGTGGAAGCCTCAACTTCTTCGCCGACCTCCCGAGGGTGGACGTGGTGGAGGCCACGAGTGAGTTGAGTTACAGCGCGCGGGACGTGTCGGAGTATCGGCGGACGATAGCGCTCACGGAAGCGGGCTATCTGGTGGATGTGTTCCGTGTGCGCGGTGGCCAGCAGCATGATTACGGCTTCGGCAGCATCGGAACGGAACTCTCCCCGTTTGGTGTGACGGACATTGTGGAGCGGCCGGGGAGCCTGGCGGAAGGATATGACTGGGGGCAACAGATCGGCAATGACGCCGATATCAAGGGATACCCGCAGAAACCCTATTGGAATCCGCCGCCCGGCAACGGCTACGGATTCTTCTTCAATGTGAAGGCGGGCGAGCCGGAACCGGTGTGGGGTGGCGAATGGGCG
>JAAEQP010001870.1 GCA_024231375.1 bacterium
CCGAACTATGGATACCTTTGGCCCTACCCGAGTTGGTTCGCCATGTGTACCGACTATCCCATTGCCTATGCGAACGGTGTGCGTGCGGTCTATCGTCAAGGTACGATGATCGGTCGTGGGGCGGAATTCACAGAACTGCGCGCCTACCTGTCTGCGCGCATGGCGTGGGACCCGCACACAGATCACATGCAACTCTACGACGAGTTCATGGACGCCTACTACGGTCCCGCTGCACCGCATATCCGCGCGTACATGGAATGGTATGCGAAACGGTGTGAAGACGAGGTTATTCACAGCAGGGGGTTCTGGGGCGAAGCCGATGCCTGGAAGTATTGGGTGGATGACGATGTGATGCGCGTGGGCGATGCCCATTTCCGGGCGGCTCTTGATGCCGTGTCGGGTACCGAACCCTACGAGCAGCACGTGCGCGCGTCGTACCTGCCGATTCTGTTCGCGCGCATTCTCAGCGCCATCCCCGAGGAACCTACCCTGGAAGACGGTGATTACAAGCTTCTGGCGGGCGCGGAGGAGGCGCCAATCCGGGAGGCGGTGGATCTCTTCACAACCATCATGGCGCAAAGTGGCTACAACCGCTGGAATGAGCCCACGGCTTACGACCCGGACAACAACCCCATGGTCGCGCTTCTGGCAAAGCATCCGTACCACAAGCTGGACAACGGAACGGACCAAGCGTACGTGTTGCCCACCTTGGGCGGACGCGTCGTCCGTTGGCACATCGGCGCACTGGATGGCAACGTGTTCCGCCGCCCGCAATCGAGGTCCGGCGATTACCCCAGTACCGGCGGGTACGAGGAGTACATGCGGTTCCACCGGGGAAGCCCGGGCATCGCGCTTCAATTCGACGTGGTAAGTGCGGACGCGCGGCGCATCGAGTTGCGGGCCATGTCGAAGCTGGACGTCGAAGTCGTCCGCACCATCGAGCTTGCCGCAGACGCGCCTGAGCTTTCCGTCAGCACGACCTACACGAACAGAAGCGACAAACCGCTCGACGTGGGGCCGCGGACCCATCCCGAGTTCGCGTTCGACCTGTTCAAGGACGCGGCTCTCTACTATGTGAACACGGACGGCACGTGGGCGGCTCGACCGCTGTACTCCCCGGAAGCGCCGACAGCCGATACCATGGTGTCGGAAGGTTCGTTTTCAGGAACGGTGTGCCTACTCGGCAACCCGGCGCGGAACATGGGGCTTGTCAACCGTTTCGACCCCGACGTGATACGAACGGTCTACGCCTACTGGAGCGATCAGATCGAAGCGATCAATCTGGAGATCTGGGGCCGGTCGCGCATTCTCCAGCCGGGCGGGTCGTACACCTTCGAACATTCTTATGAATACGTGGATGACCTGGAGGGATTTCTTCGGGACAGTGGGGTTGTTGAAGAAGTCTCAGCCGTGGCGCGTAGCCCGCGATAAGCGGGGGACAGCCACCCATTGTCGCCCTAAGAAGGGCAATAATGGGACGCAAGAGCTTGGCA
>JAAEQP010001871.1 GCA_024231375.1 bacterium
GCCGCCGCCCGTAATGTGGCTCATGCCTTTCACGTCCGTGACCCGCATGAGGATCTGGACCATCTTGGCGTAGCTCTTGTGCGGTTCGAGGAGCGCCTCGCCCACGGTCCGGCCCACGCCCGGCATTTCATCATCGACCGTCAACCCCGCCACGTCAAAGGTGATCTTGCGGGCGAGACTGTATCCGTTGGTGTGAAGACCCGACGAGGGCAAGCCAATGATGGCGTCGCCTTCGGTGATGCGCGTGCCGTCGACGATCTTGTTGCGGTCCACTGTGCCGACGATGGTACCGGCCAGGTCGTACTCGCCGGGCACGTACATGTCGGGCATCTCAGCGGTCTCACCGCCGATGAGCGAACAGCCCGCATACCGGCACCCGTTCGCCAGACCACCGATCACGTCGGCAACCACTTCGGGTTCCAGCACCCCACAGGCCAGGTAGTCCAGGAAGAACATAGGCCGCGCGCCCTGGACCAGAATGTCGTTCACGCAGTGGGACACCAGGTCGATGCCCACCGTGTCGTGTTTGCCCGTCATGAAGGCCAGTTTCAGCTTGGTGCCCACGCCGTCCACACTCGACACCAGCACAGGCTCTTCCATCGCCGCCGCGTCAAAGCTGTACATGGCGCCGAAGGTGCCAATATTGCAGAGGACGCGGTCGTCGAAGGTCTTCTTGACCACGTCCTTGATCTGGCGCATGGCCTCATCCGCGGCGTCGATGTTGACACCGGCGTCGCGGTATCGAAGTCCCGGTTTCTTTTCACCCATGGCGAATTACACTCCCGTTGAATCTCAGCAACCCGCCTCAACCTTATCGCAGGGCTTTGCATAAGTCAAATGAAATGTTATGATACGAACGATAAGTTTACATTATCAGCAATCCATGGGAGTTCGGTTGCCATGAACGTGAGTCTGGAGTCTCTTCGTACCTTGTGCGCCATCGTGGAGGCGGGCAGTTTCCGCGCGGCCGCGCTACGTCTGCATCGGTCGCAGCCCGCGGTGAGCCAGCAGATGAAGAATCTGGAACAGACCCTGGGGCACACCTTCATTGAGCGGCGCGGGTGCAGGCTTACCCCCCTTGGCGAACGCCTCTACCGACGTGCGCGCCATATCCTCACGGAAACGGAAAGCCTCACGCGGGAGTTGAACGACTTCGACGAGGCCCAGGGGCAGGAGTTGCGCGTGGGCACGAGCGACACGACGGCCCTCTACCTGTTGCCGCCGGTGGTGCGAGAGTTCTCGCGCGTCATGCCTAAGACACGCCTGGTCATCACCAACCGTCCGTCAACGGCCGTGGCGGAGCAGGTGCTGCGCGACGAGCTGGACCTCGGCATCGTGACCCTGCCCATGCGCGACGAACAGATCGAGGAACGCGACCTCTTCGAGCAGCAGTTGGTACTCGTGACCCCGTCCAAACACCCTTTGGCCAAGCGGCGTACGGTGGACCTCGACAGCCTGGGCGACGAGCCGTTCCTTTTGCTCCATGGCGATACGCGCACGGGAGAGGAGTTGCGGACCCATTTCCGGACGGTGGGGTTTGAACCCCTGGTGGTGTTGGACACCGGGAGCTTCGAAGTCATCAAGCGGTATGTGGCGGAGGGCGTGGGCGTATCCATCATGCCCGACACGGCGATTACGAGCGCGGACCGCTCCCTGGCGACGGTGAGTGTGACAGGCCTGCCGCGCATCCGTATCGGCGCGGTGTGGCATCGCCACGCGTACCAGACCAAAGGCGCCCGGCGGTTCCTGGAGTTGGTGACCGAGGCAGGCAGCGGCAACTGAGAGACTGCAGCACTCTTAGAGAACGCCGAGAACAGGAGCGAAAACGCCGGGACTGTACCAAGCGGAGTCCGCCGCAGGCGGACGCAGACGGGACTGTCCCAGGTCTTTTCGCGGCCTGCGCGTGGCGAGATGGGACTTCCTCAACGACCCCGCCGCCCGGTCCCCCGCCTAGCCGCGTGCGGGGTAGTGGCCGGCGATGTAGTCCTCAAGGAGCGCCTCAAACTCGCGCGCAAGTTCATCCTGAGTGCCGGCGAGGGTCTTGAACTTCTTGCCGTCGACGAACACGGGGCAATGGGGGGTTTCGCCGGTGCCGGGAAGGCTGATGCCGATGTTGGCAGCCTTGGACTCGCCGGGACCGTTCACGATGCACCCCATGACGGCGAGCTTGAGTTCTTCGACGCCGACGCGCTGGCGCTTCCATTCGGGCAACTGGCGACGCACGTAGGTTTCCACATGCTCGGCGAGTTCCTGGAACACCGTGCTGGTGGTACGGCCGCAGCCCGGGCACGAGGTGATGCTGGGCGCGAACCGGCGCATGCCCAGGGACTGGAGGATTTCACACGCGGCGTAGACCTCTTCACACCGGTTACCGCCGGGTTTGGGCGTGAGCGACACGCGAATCGTGTCGCCGATGCCTTCGGCTAGCAACACGGCCATGCCCGCCGTGGACCAGACAACGCCCTTGTTGCCCATACCGGCTTCGGTCAGGCCCAGATGGAGCGGCTGGCGCGATTGCCGGGCCAATTCGCGGTATACGTCGATTAACTGGGTGGGGCGCGAACTCTTGCACGAGATAATGACCTGGTCTTGGCGCAACCCCGCTTCGAGGGCGAGTTCAGTCGACTGGAGGGCGGAAATCACCATGCACTCACTGATGACGTCGTCCGATTCCCTGCCCAGATCGCGGTCGGTGTTCTCCTGCATCTTGGCTTTCACCAGGTCCTGGTCCAGGGAGCCGGCGTTGACGCCGATGCGGACGGCTTTGTTGTTGTCACGCGCTATTTCGCAGATGAGGGTGAATCGCGCGTCTCGTTTGGAGCCGTGGCCCACATTACCGGGGTTGATGCGGTATTTGTCGAGAGCCTGCGCGCAATCGGGGTGTTCGGTCAGCAATTTGTGGCCGTTGTAATGGAAATCGCCAATGAGGGGCGTCGTGTATCCCGCATCGCGGACGCGTTTCCGTATCTCGGCGACACAGGCCGCCGCGGCCCCGGTGTTGACCGTGAACCGCACCAGTTCGGATCCCGCATCCGCCAATTCGCACACCTGCCGGGCTGTTGACTCGGGGTCGGTGGTGTCGGTGTTCGTCATGGATTGCACCACCACGGGCGCGCCTCCGCCCACCTGCACGTCCCCTACCATCACGCCTACGGTATCGCTTCTGTCTGCCAAGGTCATTTTCGTCCGCTTCCCGAGTTCGTTTGTTTCGCCTGAATCGATCCCGACTGTCGACTCTAGAGAGTACCTGGAGACCGGGCATCGCCGCAACATCAGCCTAGGGCTCACAATGTGGGTTTCATCAAATGAAAGGGCCTTCCCCGCGAAGGGAAGGCCCTGTATCGGTCTTGTCCTGTCTGCTATGGAGACGTCAGGTTCACCGTAATGGTCTCTGTGCCGCCATCCGACACCACGTCGAAAGTGCCGGTGCTGACGCCGGGTGGCAGACCGGTACGGTCCACCAGGACCTCGACCCAGTCGGCTTCTGCGTTGGTGGTTCCGCTCGGCGGCAGGATGCTGGTAATCCACAGCGGCGTGCCCGTGGTGTCGAGACCCCACGTGAGCGTGCCGGTTCCGGTGTTGTATATCCGGAAGGAGGCGTCGTTGTCGCCGGAGAGGATGGTGAGGGTTGTGTTGTCCACGAACAGGACCGGCGCCTGGAGCACCTGCATCCTGAGCAGGACCTCGCTAAGGCCCGACACGCCGCCACCCGCGCCGTCTACCCACCCCCAGCCGACTCCAAGCTCGTCGATGTAGAGACCCGGGTCGATCCGGCGGTCGACGGTGACGGAGATGGTCTGGGAGACCGTGGTCGACGCCAGGAACCCACTCTCAGGCGTAGCGGACGCAAAGGACGGCTCCTCGGCGATGTACCACAGCAACTGGACGATGCGGCCGTCGCCGTAGTCGTAAGATCCGCCGATGTTCTGGATGTCGAAGGTCAGCGTATCGATTCCCGCGCCGAAGTCGAGGAACTGAGGCGTGAGCTGCGGCGTCGGGAACGCCGGCGCAAGGAACGCCGGACCATCGACGTCCATAGCGTCCGGAGAGATGAAGTACTTGGGCTCCGGATCCCCAGCGTAGATGCCGTTGTCCACGGTGAGGGTCACGGTCAGCGGCAGTACGGTTACATTCGCGATGTTCAGGCGCAACAGATCGCCAAAGGACCCGTAGGGCAGGTATTCGCCTGAGGGGGCCTCGAGCCGCCAGACGACGCCCGGCACCGGATTCGTCAGGGTCCAACCGGACACCAGACCGCCTTCGGCCAACGTGACCGCCGCGGGAGGAACCGTGAACACCTCGGACGCGGCGAGTGCGAACTGGAACTTGTTGATGCTACGCGGCACGTATTCGGCGCGAAGGATCACCTCGGCGGGATTGCCCACGGACGCGCCCGGGCACCGCATGGAGACCTGTCCGAGCCGGGTGTCGCCGACGATCTCGAGCAGGTTGAGATTCTGTTCTACCAGACTGCCCTCGAGCGGGTCCGTGGCCGGGAAACGGCGGAACGAACCGTCGAAGCGTACCGTGGTGCTTTCCTCCTCGTTGAGGGCCACGTAGCTGAGCACCATGTGGGACGCCAAGTCGTCGGCGCACTGCTCAAGCCGCGTGATGAAGTTGGCGACCACGGGCATGTCGGTGTTGGGGTCGAGGGCCGTCGGATAGTAGTGGCCGCCCGACTCGCTGCCGAGTCGCGCCAAGGGCTCGCTGTTGAGAGCAAGGCCCCAACCCGTGTTGTAGGTCCGGGTCTTGGCAATCTCCAACAATTCGAGCGTGTCGCTCGTCTCGCCCGGAGGCGTGGTCATGCGGCCATCACTGAGGAGCGCCACGATGCGCACGTCGGCGTTGTCGTAAGGAATCATGTTGTCGTCTTCGGCCAGGAGCGTGAAGGTCGCCGACTCCACCGCGGGCAGCAGTTCGGATGCGCCGTTGTCGGTGATGTTAATAGCGGCAATCGCGGCCTTCAGAGCGGCCGGATCGTCGGTGAAGTCCTGCTGAAGCGTAGGCGCGATGTTGCGTTCGTGGTACTCCATGATCGCCATGCGCACCATGCCGGGTTCGGTATTCGGGAAGTTGGCGAAGAAGCGGTCGATGTATATATCGCCTACTTCCTCGTAGATATCCTGGATCGTCCGGCCCAACGCATCGGCCGAAGCCTCCATACTGCCTGAGTAATCCAGCAGCAGGACCACGTTCATTTTGATGTCCGCACGATAATCCGTCAGGCCTTGCGACAGCAGGCTGTTCTGGGCCAGAAGGACGACGTTCGTCTCCGCCGGTTCCTCGATGGGCACGTCCTTCTCGTAAATGGTGAAGGGGCCTTGGAGCGGGTCGTCGGTAAGGAATGGCGCATCGGGTGCGATCTGGAATGCCAGGTCGCCAATGTCGCGGCATATGAAGTGGAACCGCACGATGGACGGCGTCCGCTTGCGCGCCACGGTACTCTCGAAGGCCAAGGGCGCCGCCACGGCCGACACGCGGACCTCTTTCCACTCGATCACTTCAGTGGCAATCACCTCGCCGGCCGCGTCGATGGCCTTGATGGTGAAGCTACCGGATGGGCCGCTCCCGGTGAACCCGCCTCGGTCGATACTGACGTTGATTCGCTGCCAGTCTTTGTCCACCCAGGTGCCGGCCACACCGGCACTCGAGCCGTTCTCAGGCGACGCGAACAGCCAACCGGGGCGGTCGGACTCGACGACGAAGTTGAGGGTCGTACCCACATCGCCCAGATTCGCCACCCAGAAATTGCTGGTGTCGTCCATGGTGCCAAAGTCGATGGCGCTTGGGTCCACGCCGATGATCGGACGGGGCGGCACCACCATCGTCACCTCGACGAACTGCTGTCCGCCGTTCGACGTGATGAGGAACTCGTGGGAATAGCTGGTGGTTTCCAGGCCGGTCCGGTCGATAGCAACGGCCACGGTATCCATGTTGGTCGTCAAGGCGCCAGTCAGCGGCGCGATGGCCAGCCATTCCGGGAAGGCGCTGTCGTCGATTTCCCAGTTCAGCGTGCCTGTGCCACCGTTGGCCACTGTGAACGAACTCAGATCTTGGTCGTTGTCGAAATTGACCACCGGCGGGTCGAGCCCCACCGATCCCGTCTCCACCACAAGGACCGGAACCGCCGCCACACTCATGTTGACGGTGATGGTGAACGTGCCATAGTCGGGCACAGTGGTAATTGTAAACTGCCCCGTGTAGTCGCCCGGAGCCAGGAGCGGTCCGCCCGCCGGGCTGCGGTTCACGCTGACCGTGATCCCCTGAATCGAGGACTGCACACTGCCGCTGGTCGGCGAAATGAGCGGGACGCCGAAATCGTCTTCCAGCCACGCCGGCAGCGCGGACGTGTCGATGTTCCAGTTGATCAGATCGAGGCCCGGATTCTGCACGGCTACAAGCTTGGTCAGGGCCGTACTACCGAAATTGAGGACGAGCGGGGTCACGATGAATTCGGACGCGGCGACCTCCATAATGACGGCGACGTCGATAGACGTGCTTGTCGTGGTGTCCGTTACGGTGATGGTGCCGGTGAAGGGCGACGAGGCCGGCGGCGTGGATCCGTCGCGCGTCACGGTGGCCATTACGACAACCTGTGCGCCAGCCGCCAACGTCCCGTTCGTCAACGTCGTAGCCAACCAGGGCATGTCGTCCGCCAGGCTCCAATTCAGAGGCGCCGTGCCGATGTTGGCCACGGTGAAATTGTGATCGCTGGTGGTGAAGCCGTAGTCGAGCGTGAGAGGCGTGACAAACAGCTCGGGGGCCGGACCCGCCACGTCCAGCGTAGCCGTCACGGTTTCCGTATCGCTCGTATCGGTGTTGGTCACGGTGATGATCGACGTGTAACCCGGCCCAGGGGCCAATCCTGTCCGATCGACGGTCACGGTTACGGTTTCGGGCGCACCGGAGACGGTGGCGCCCGAGGCCGGAACGATACCGGTGACCCAAGGTTGGTCCGCGGCGGCGGTCCAGTTGAGCGTACCCGAACCGGAATTGCTGACGGTGAAGGTCAAGTCAGTAGTGGTTTCACCAAAATCGAGGGTGGTCGGGTCCAGAACGATGGTCGGAGGTGTGGGTGGACCGGTCACCACAATGGTCACGGTGACGGTCACCGTGCCGCCGCTGGAGGCCACCAGAAAGTCGTCGGTGTAGGTCCCGGGCGCCAGTGCGCTCCGGTCCACCGTCAGAGTAACGGTTCCGTCGCCCACGCCGCTCGAGGGCGTCGCGGTCAACCATGCCGGGGTGAGGGCCACAGTCCACGTCAGGGCACCAGTCCCCACGTTGCGGACGGTCATGGTGGCGGTGTCTTCGTCGGAGGCGAAGCTGAACGCAGATGCCACGACGTTTAGAACCGGACCGCCTATGGGGTTGGGTGTCGGACATCCCAACATCCCGGCGCCCGCCAGGAGTGGTAGAACCACCACACAAAGTATCGTCCTACGTGCCATGGGGCTATTCCTTTCGACTGGCTTTCAGCGCGCGCTCGCCTCACATCGGGCACGAGGGCGGGCGCCCGTCGACGGCGTCCGCACGCGCACGGTGACAGCCGGGACGCCGCAGGACGCCGGGGCCGTCAACGAAGCCTTGCTCAACTATTCGAATCGGAATCTACGGAAGGTTCGGGTCGTCCGGCCACAGGTCGTCGAAGTCCGGCGTCCCGTCCTCGTCCCGATCCCATGCATACAGAGCATCCGGATCGAACCCGTCCGACACGAGAATCGGCAGCACGCCAGCGTGGGCCGATTCCGGTGACACCTGGATCCCTTCCGGATACTGGAAGAACTTGGTGTTGGGCGGGTTGTGGTAGACCTGGTTGTCCACTCGGAACCCTAGGATAAAGTCGTCGGCCGGAGCCAGGCCGGCATAGGCGATGCGGAACAGCGTACCGAAGCTGCCATAGGGCAGCGGATTGGTTTCGAAGGTCAAGGCGGTGTACACGTCGGGGTCGCCGCCGTCCGGCACCAACAGCCAGTCGCTGATGAGGCCGTTCGGGTCGATCTGGAGCGTGTACGGCCGCGGGCTGATGATCCGGATCTTGAATTGGGAGATGTTGCGCGGTACGTATTCCGTACGCACAAACACTTCAGCCGTGCCGAGAGGATCGATACCACTGGTGCGGAGGCTCAGTTGGCCCGCGCGCACATCGCCGTCGAGGGCGAATACCCCGTCCCGTTGGAACGACCCCTCAAGACCGTCGTAGTCGCCTCGGATGAGGTAGGTGTGGGACCCATCCTGGAACAGCGAGATGTAGGTGAGCACCAGTTGCTGACTCAGGTCGGTTGGGATCGTGGTGCCGAGCGCTTGCGTCAGGATCGAGGCGTCCGTGGCGGGGTAGTAGTGGCCGCCCGTCTCCGTGGCCATCTCAACGAGGTCAACGGCATTCACGTTCTCGCCGAACCCGATGGGATACAGCCGCACCCGCAGATCCTTGGCTTTGTCAATCAGTTCCGACTGCGCTGTGACCGACGACGTGTCGCGGCCGTCCGATACGAACACGATGGCGCGGACGTCGGCATCGTCCAGTGGCAACTGGCCAAAATCCTCTTCCGCCAGGCGGTCACAAGCGTCGTCCAGTGCATCGCGCAACTCCGACGCACCGTGATCGGCCGGCGCCAGGCTGAAGGTCTGCAGGCCCGCCGTCAGCGACACCGGGTTGGTCGAGAACTGGTGGATGATGCGGTCCGTCTGTTGCCGCTCGTGGTATTCCATGACCGCCATCGTGTAGGCACGCGGCGGGCTCCCCGGGACCGGGTTGAACAGCGTGTCGATGAAGTCCACCGAGGCGTCCACCATGTCGTCGATGACCGCGCCGGACCCGGGGTCGGCGTGATACATGCTGCCGGTGAAGTCCAGCAAGAGGACCAAGTTGTACCGCAGGTCGTCCGCGCCCGTGATGAACGTGTTCGTCTCGTCGGGATCGAGCAGTTCGCCGTCTTCCTCCACCGTGAACTGGAGCGGGGCGTCCGGCCCGGTGTAGGTTGCGGGATCCGATGTGTCGATGGCGTTGCCCAGCGCGTCGCGTAGCAGGAACACAAACCGGAGGATGAAGGGCGGTCGTGTCCGGTTCTGGGCACCCTCGAAAGTCAGGGGCGCGGCCTCCACGTTCACGATCACTTCAACGGACTCGAGACCCGGCGCGGAGACCGTGATGGTGCCGCCGTCGATGGCGCCCGTCAACGCGCTTCGGATAATCGTCACAGGGACCTCGACCCGATCATAGGTGTCGGGATCGTCCGTGCCCACGCTGACGCCGCCCGGCGGATCGCCGGGGAGTCCGATGGCAATGAGATCCGGCCGCGACGTTGCCAAATCGAACTCGAGTATGCTGCCGTTGGCGCCCGTGTTGAACACTTCGAACGACAGGACCGTCCCCGTGGTTCCGAAGTCCAGAACATTCGGGTCGACACCGATTTCGGGGCTCAACCCCTCGGCGATGTTCAGTTCGATGATGCGCGTCTCGAGATCGGTCGAGATCTCGATGCGGTAGCTGTAGATACCTTCCGGGATGGTGTCGCGGTCCACGTTCACGGTGACCGTGGTGCTGGCGCCGCCCAAGAGCGTGTTGCCCCCGGCGGCCCAATCGAAGGTCAGCCACGCGGGCCGGTCTACGGAAATGTCGTCGTCGGGGTCGAGCAACCGGAGACCCCATGTCAACGCGCCGGTGCCATTGTTCAAGACGGCGAAGGTCTCGCTCGTCTGTTCTCCGAGCAGGTTCACAGTGGATGGACTAACCTGGAGATCGGCGTCGCCGGGGTCGCCGGCCATGGTAAGGGCCACGTAGACCGTGCGCACACCCGCGCTGGTGGTGATGGTGATCTGGCCATCGTAGGCGCCCACGGCCAAGCCCGTGCGGTCCACCGTGAGGAATATCCGGTCGATGTTGGTCGTCGTGGCGCCGGCCGTCCGGTCCACGGTGAGCCACGGAATGCTCTCCGCCAGGGCCCACGTGAGGACGCCGCCTCCGTTGTTGGCGATGGCGATGGACATGACGGTGGCGGAGGTGCCGAAGTTGACGGCGGCTGGGAGAACCGTCACGACTGGGTCGGTCGAGCCGGTCGGGCATCCCATCAAGGGGACGCAAAGCAGACCGGCCAGAACCACGTGAAGAACAAGCGGGCGTTTCTTTGTCATAGACCACGTCCTCGCCGCCATCGGGTCACAAGCCGCGAAGCGACCGACGACCCGCCATGCGCACGATTCCCAGGCGCATCGCCTGGGCCTCATGCCCACGCTATGGGCGTTGCTTCCAGACCGAAGGCCTCATGCGCTTCGGCCGCGTCTGTATACATCGAGACTAGACGTCTCCCGTTTAACCCGAGCATTCGACCACGTTCACGCCAACCGACTCGAGGAACGGCACGTCGACCGTTTCGGCGTCCTCGTCGAGGGCGCCGAAGTCCAGCGCCACATAGTCGCCCGGCCCCAACCCGCCGGTCACCGCGTTGGTGACGAGGGGCTGGATGTCGGCGATGCTGTTGCCGCAGAGGGTCAGCGCTTGCAGGTTTCGGAGTCCGGCCAGGGGGCCTATGTCGTACAACGCGTTGTTGTCCAGGTTCAGCGACGTGATGCCGGTTAGATTCGCCAGCGGGGTGATATTCGTGATGTCGTTGTCGCTGAGGTCGATCGTCTGGAGGCCAGAGCAGTACTCGAGACCCGACAGATTACGGATCTCCAGCCCGCGGGCGTCCAGCGACCGCATCGGCAACAGGTCCATTCGTGTGAGTGGACCGAAGTAGACCCCGACGGCCTGCCGCACGGCCGCCTCCAGCGACGAGTCGGCGAAGAATACCACCGTCGTCGCCACGGGGCATCCCGTCAGGCTTAACGAGATCGCCGCCACCATCGCCAC
>JAAEQP010001872.1 GCA_024231375.1 bacterium
ACTGTACCAAGCGAGCGAGTCTTTGAGCGAGACGGGACTGTCCCAGGCATTATTCCCGTGTACGTTTCTTCAATGGCCACCTCGGCACCGGACTTTTCCAAACGCCCGGCCTGTGTGGTAGATTGAAGTGCGTTCCATGAGGCGGCACGTTCTCTGCCGCACAGGGCGAAGGAGATCTTGACATGGACCCGATTTCGAGGCGTTCGTTTATCGCGGGTTCGGTGGCCGGTGCCGCAACCCTTGGCGTGGCAGGAGCTTCATCCAGCCAGACGGAGGACACGGGTATGGCGAAGAGTGCGCAGTTTCAGGCGGGCATTGCGGTACGGGACATCACGCCCGGCCCCGACGTTGGAATGTGGGGATACTCGGACCGGCCGGGGCCGTCCACCGGTACGCTGGACCCGCTTCACGCCAGAGCGTTGGCGCTGAAGGCCAGCGAGGCCACCGCGGTCATCGTTACGCTTGACCTGGGCCGCGTGCCCTTGCCCGAAGCCTGCGCCCGCATCAAGGCGCGGGCCAAGGCTGTCGGCGTGGACCACGTCATCCTGACGGCGTCGCACACCCATCACGCTCCGGCAATGGACGATCCGTCCCAGGATTACCTGGGGACCATCGAGAAGTCTATCGGCGATGCCATCGAGGATGCCGTCGGCCATTTGGCGCCTGCACGAATCGGCGTGGGCCGATCAGACTTCGATATCGGCCACAATCGCCGCATCGTCACCCCCGACGACGAGTGCATCATGATCTGGCGCAACGAGGACCGCTTGCCCACGGAACCGGTCGATCACGAAGCCGGCCTCATCCGCATCGACACCGCCGACGGCACAACCTTGGCGCTTCTGGTGAACCACGCGTGCCATCCGGTCGTGATGGGACCAGACAACCGCCAGTTCTCTGCGGATTGGCCCGGTGAGATGGCGCGCCTCGTCAAAGAATCGACGGGCGCCGAATGCCTGTTCCTCCAAGGTGGTTGTGGTGACATCAACCCGTATCTCGACAAGACGCCGCTCCCCGAAGGTGGTGTGGACGCCATGCGCTCGGTTGGACGCGCCGCCGCAGAGTCGGTCATCGCCGCATTCGGTGGCATCGAAACCGCGGTTCCGGAAGCGCCCACCCTGGCCTACGATGAAACGCCTGTCGAAGTCGGTCGGCGTTGGAACCTTGACGATCCCGCCCAGCAGGAGTTTCTCAAAGCCGTATACGGCGCCGCGTTCGACACCTACGTGGGGCAGGCCTCCGCGGACATGACTGTGCCCTTGGGGGCCTTGGTGTTGAATGGCAACCTTGCCCTTGCCTTCATGCCGGGCGAGATATTCGTCCAGTTTCAAAAGGATCTGAAGGAACGTTCGCCTGTTCGCGACACATTCCTCTGCGGATACGCCCTTGAATTCCACGCCTACTTCCCGACCGTCCGCGACGCAGCTGTAGGGGGGTACGGCGGGTCCGTGGCCACCTACGTCGGCGTTGGAGCGGGGGAGAAGCTGACCACGGAGGCCATGGCGCGGATTGGGAGGTTGGCGGGTACGATTCGGCCTCTGTGCGGGCCGGAAGACCTTCAAATGATCGATTTCGACCCGGACAAACACAAGGGGTTCGTCTCATAGAAGGGGGCGTGTGGCTGTTGAAGAAGTGACGGTCTCCGGCGCGCAGGCCGCGATAAGCGGGGGGACAGCGGAGCTGTTGAAAAGGTCCGCAAGTTGTTTGCGAAGCCCGCGAAAAGGCCAGGGACAGACCCGTCTCGCTACGCTCGCTGGGGTCAGTCCCGGCGTTTTCGCTCCTGTTTTCGGCGTTCTCTGAGAGCGCTGCACACGAGATGCCGGACTGCGGCCGACGGAAGCGTGAATGAGTGCGAGTTCTTCAACAGCCCCACGGTGTCGGAGCGGTGACGCGACGGGGATCCGTGGTGCGTTTCCGCGCGATGAACGGACTGACGGGTTTCGACAGTGACAGGGGGGACGAGCGTCCTTAGCCGTCGAGGCGCTCGGGCAGTCCATCGCCGGCGTCCTCGGCAGACTGCTCGCTTGACGAGTCGTCCGTAGCGGGCTCCTCGGAGACCGGCTCTTGGGCCACGTCGTCCACCGCGGAGTCATCCGCGGCTGACGGAGCGTCCGCCAACTGAGGAGCGGCCTCGTCTAGGGCTTCCCGTGCAGCTTCCTCGTCCACGACCGGCTCTTTCCCGTCGTCCACGTCGGTCGTGTCGTAGGCTTCCGTGTCTTCTTCGGTCTGGTAATCCTGATCGTACTGGCTGTAGTCGTACGGGTCGTGTTCCGCGTTCTCGGAGTCGTCGTCCTCGTCCTCCGATTCGTCGTCATCTTCCTCATCGTCTTCCATGAGCGAATCGAGGTACTCTTCCGGCTTGTATCGCGAAATCTGCTTGACATGATCCTGCACCGGCCGGAGTTCCTTGGAGATGTCGCGTTTGGCGTCGTCCCAATAGCCCCGGACCTCGCGGAAGGTCTTCATGACGATCTTCGCGAATTCCGGGAACCGTTCCGGCCCGATCACCACGAGCGCGACGCCCGCGATGAGCACGATCTCTGTGATCCCAATGCTACCGAACATGACTAATCCGTGTTCTCCTCGTCTTCCATCCCGACGGAATCGGTGCCCTCGTCCGCGGGTTCATCCGCGTCGGTCTCGGACTCCTTCAAGTGAGCCGGTTCCTTGGCGCCTGGTCGTGGCGGCTCTTTGGAGCCCGTATCCGTGCTCTCGGGCTTCGGCTTGGGCTTCCGTTTCTTCTTCTTCCGGCGTTTCGCACGCTCCGCCTGATACTCGGCATCTTCGGCGGCCTGTCGTTTCCCGCGCAACCGAACCACCACATAGGACAGCCAGATGCTCACTTCGTAGAGTAACACGAGCGGGAGCATCATCACGAGCATCGAGATGGGGTCGGGTGGCGTCAGCAGGGCCGATCCAACCGCGATGCCCACAATGGCTATCTTGCGGTAGGACCGCAACGTCGACGGTTCGAGAAGGCCCAGCCAGACCAGCACCAGCACAATCATCGGGAACTGAAACGCTACGGCAAAGGCCAAGTAGAACTTCAGGAGCAGGTTCACCGTACGTGCCATGCCAAGGTGCGTACCGACCTCGTCCGGCGTCATGATGTCCATAACGTAGGGAAGCACGAGCGGCAACGTGCCGAAGTACGCAACCGACACGCCCGCCAGGATCAGAAACGTGCCTCCCGTGAGGATCACCGCGACCCCGTTCTTCTCGCGAGGCCGAAGTCCCGGAAACACGAACGCGCAGATGTGATAGATGAGCACCGGCGAGGCAAGGATAACGCCCGCATAGGCCGCCAACTTCAGTTGCACCAGGAAGGCCTCGATCGGATCCAGAGTGATCCAACTGGCGCCTTCCTGCTCCAGCAACGGACCTGCCACGAGCCGCCAGATGTCTTCCCGGAGGAAATAGCATGCAATGAACCCGATCACCAGCGCCACGCCGCAGTAGATGATGCGATTGCGCAACTCGGCCAGATGCTCGGTAAACGTCATTCTGGCTTCATACTCGGCATCGAAGGGGCGCTTGGCG
>JAAEQP010001873.1 GCA_024231375.1 bacterium
CGGCAGAGACGCCGACCCTACCGAGAAAGACGATGGCGGATTGGCAGACGCCCCGTCCTCGCGGAGCGACGAGGCGGAGGATCAGCCAGGCCCGTTGGGGCAGGAGACGCCGTTGACGGAGAAGTGGCGGGCGTTGATAGGCAAGCTGCGGTACGGACGCGACGAGTAGTTTGCGATCTTGACACCGAACACCGTTTGGGAAGTAGAAAAGACCCCTCACCCTGCCTTCTCCCCGCCGCGGCGGGCAAGCCGTTGGGAGGGGATGGGAAATGCGGCCTAGCCGTTGCTGGCGAGGCCGAGGGTTCTGCCGAGGCGCCGGAAGAATCCGCCCCGGCCGCTGCCGGTGTCGGCCCGTTGCTGGATGATGCGACGCGCCAACTCTTCCACCCGCTTGGTAGCGGGGGCGTTGGGGAATCGTATGGCGAAGGGATAGGACTGCATGACGGCCTGGGACACGTGGGGATCGCGGGGGATGTATCCGAGATTCTTCAGCTTGCGGCCGAGATACTGTTGGGCCACGTAGGCCAGTTTCGAGCCGACGGCTTTGGCCTGTTGTTCGTTGAGTACCTGATTGACGATGGTCCAAATGGCCGCGTCTTCGCGCATCTGGTAGATGGTCTTGACGGTGGCATACCCGTCCACAATGGCGGAGGGTTCCGGCGTGGTCACCAGCAACACTTCGTCGGCCGCCGCCGAGAAGGCTACCGAGTTCTGGCCGATTCCGGCCATGGTGTCGATGATGATGTAGTCCATCATCTCCTGGAGTTCTTTCAACCCATCGAGGATGTTGTCGCGCGCGGTCGGACCCAAATCGGCGAGTTTGGCGATGCCTGAGCTGCCCGGAACCACGTTGATGTTGCCGGGTCCGGTGACGAGCACTTCGGACATGGATCGCTCGCCGTGGATGACGTGCTGGAGGTTGTAGAGCGAATTGAGTCCGAGCAGCACCTCGACGTTGGCCAGTCCCAGGTCGGCGTCCAACACGGCCACGGAAACGCCCTGGGCGGCCAGGGCGATGGCCAGGTTCACGCTGGTACTGGTCTTGCCTACGCCGCCTTTGCCACTGGTGACGGCCAGGACCCGCGCCCGCCTGTGTTGTTCCAGCACGAATTTGCGTAGATTCTGCGCTTGATCAGCCACGGCTTTCTTTACCTTCCATAATGAGGCTCGCGACCATGCCGGGCGTTGCCAGGGCCAGGTCGTCGGGCACCTCTTGTCCTACACTTAGATAGCTTATCGGAAGCCCTGCTTCGTTGGCTAGACAGTAGAGGCCTCCGTAATGCCTCGTTTCGTCGAGCTTGGTTACCAGCAACGAGGTGGCCTTTAGGGTGCTGAAGTTGTCGGCCACTTCGCGCAGGTCGTCCAGGTGGGTGTTTGATGCGGCCACCAGCATGACCTCGTCGGCGTGGGCCGCTTCGAGGGTGCGGCGCAACTCGCCGAGCTGGGTCAGGTTGAACTGGCTGCTGCCGGCGGTGTCCACGAGCACGAGGTCGTAGTCGGCGAACCGGCGCATGGCGGCGTCCATCTCGTTGGCGTCGTTGACCACTTCCATGGGCAGGCCGATGATGTTGGCGTAGACGCGCAGTTGCTCCGGGGCGGCGACGCGGTAGGTGTCCGCCGTAACCAACCCCACGCGCGCGCCTTCGCGCACGCTGTAGCGCGCGGCCAGTTTCGCGAGATTGGTCGTTTTGCCGACGCCGGTTGGACCGACCAGGGCCACGGTACGCCGCGTGCCGGGCCTGAGCGCGAGTCCGCCGGTCACCCGCACGCCCCGCTGGATCTCCGTTTTGAGGCGTTCGGTCAGCACGCGTTCATTGCGGAGCACGTCGAGATCGCTGTCGCGCATGGCGGACGCCAAGAGGGCGGCGGCGGCCTTGCGCGAGAAGCCCAAACGCAACAGACGCGCGTACTGGGGGGCTACCTCGACCGGCATTCCGGACGCGGGCGCCTCGGCGACCAGCACGGCCAAGGATTCCTGGATGGCGGCCATCTGTTCCTTCATGACGGACAGTTCGCTCTCGGGCGCGTGGCGTTCGAAGGGGATGACGGGCGCCACGGCAGCGGCCCCTTCGGCCCGGGGCGCCGGGGCGGGCGTTTGAGGACGCGCGACACGGCCAGACGCCTGGCCGCGCATGCGCTTCTGCGCATCGCTGACGAGCCGCTGGAAGTAAGCGACGCTGTTGTCCGTATTCGCGCCCTGAGACGGTGCGTACTTCGTCTCGACCCGGCTCTTCCGCCGGGGCGCGGGGGTGGTTTCCACCGCCGAGGCCGTGAGTTCGACGACCTTGCGTCCCAGGAGCCCTCGCAATCCCTGGTCGGCCACCTCGGTGGTACGCACGACGATGGCGTCGTCTCCCAGGGTCTGCCGCATGTAGCGGTAGGCCTCGTCGAATGTGCGCGCTCTGAACCGTTGGAACTTCTGTGCCATGTTAGATGCTCACCTGTCCCTCGCTCTCAAGCTTCACACTGGGATCGATTTCGTTGTACGACAGCACCACGACGCGTGGAAGCTGCCGCTCCACGATCTGCCGGAAGAACCGACGGATCTGAGCGGACGTCAACACAATCGGTTCCTGCCCGGACAATACCAGGGGTTGCACGGCCTCGGCCGTCGCACGCGCCACTTCGTCGGATCGCTCGGGCGTCATGGGCAGGCCCGCGCCCGACTCGGCCTGGCGCACGGCGTTCAACACTTCCTGTTCCAGGGCCGGGGCCAGGGTCACGACGCGCACGCGACCTTCTTCGTCGGCGTAGTCGGCGCAAATCTGCCGCGCCAACGCGTGTCGGCAGTACTCGCCGAGCAGCTCCGGATCCCGCGTGCGCGGTCCGTAGTCGGCCAGCACCTCGAGCACGACCTCAAGGTTGCGAATGGCCACGCGCTCCCGGAGGAGTCCTTGCAGGACCTTCTGAATCTCACCCAGCGTCAACACGTTCGGCAGGAGTTCTTCCACTACCTGAGGCGACGACTCCTTGAGATTGTCCATGAGATTATGCACATCCTGGCGGGTCACCAGGTCGGGCGCGTAGCCCATGACGATCTCGGTCAGGTGGGTCGCCAGCACGGCGGTGGGTTCCACGATGGTATAGCCGAGGCGCTCGGCGCGGTCGCGCTGATCGGGCGCCACCCACGTGGCCTGCAGGCCGAATGCCGGCTCCTCGGTGGGATACCCCTCGACCTCTTCTTCGGCGAGGCCGGGGTTCATGGCCAGGAAATGGTGGGGCATCAGTTCATAGCGAGCGACTTCGGCCTCGCGGAGTTTGACGCGATACTCGTTCGGCTTGAGCCGCATATTGTCCACGATGCGCACGACCGGCACGACGAACCCCATCCTGGTAGCCATCTGCTGGCGGATCACTTGGATGCGGGTCAGCAGATCGCCTCCCTGGCGCGGGTCGGCCAGGGCGATCAACCCGTATCCCAGTTCAATTTTCAGCGGGTCCACCCGCAACAGGTCTTCGGCCCGCTCCGGTTCGACCTCGGCTTCTGCTTCGGCAACAGCCATCGCTTGTTCGTGTTCTTCCACCGTGCGCCGAGTCGTGAGAAGACTGGCCCGCCACGCCGCCGCGCCGAGTAAGGCGGCGATCACCAGGAACGGCACGGTCGGCATGCCCCGGGCAAGCCCGAACAGGGCGAGCAGCACGGCTGCGGTACCGAGGGCCCTCGGGTACCGCGAGAACTGGGCCCCCAGGTCTGCGCCGAGGTTTTCGTCCGACGCGGTCCGTGTGACGATGAGACCCGCCGCCGTGGCGATGACGAGCGAAGGAATCTGGGAAACGAGGCCGTCGCCGATGGTCAGCCGCGTGTAGGTGCTCACGGCCTCGCCCGGCGTAAGACTGTTGATGGTGATGCCGATGATGAACCCGCCCGCGATGTTCACCACCGTGATAATGACGCCGGCGATGGCGTCGCCGCGGACAAACTTCGTGGCACCGTCCATGGCCCCGTAGAAATCGGCTTCCTGGGAGATGCGTTCGCGTCGCGACCGCGCCTGGTCTTCGGTAATGAGTCCGGCGTTCAGGTCGGCGTCTACGCCCATTTGCTTGCCGGGCATGGCGTCCAAGGTGAAGCGTGCGGCGACCTCGGAGACGCGGGTGGCGCCTTTGGTGATCACCACGAACTGGATGACCACCAGAATGACGAAGATCACAGCACCCACGACCGGGTTGCCGCGGGTGACGAAGGTGCCGAATGCCTCAATGACCGATCCCGCATAGGCATCGGCCAGGATGAGGCGCGTCGACGCCACGTTCAGGCTCAAGCGGAACAGGGTCAACATCAGAAGCAACGACGGGAAGATCTGGAAATCCACCGCATGCTGGAGATAGATCGTCGTCAGTAGAATCACCACGGAGATCGAAATGTTGACCGCGAGCAGGATGTCCAATATCTGCGGCGGCAGAGGCAGAATGAGGACGACGAGCACCAGCATCACGCACACGGCCAAGCCGATGTCCTGGTTGCGTGCGAGCAGGTTGCCGCTGCCGGTCATCTGTTGAGGAGGCACTGCCACCTCAGGGTCCCTCCGTTACTTCTGCCGCGGCCTATCCCGCGGGCGAGAACATGTGCAGGCGTTCGCGGACCTTATCCGCGCGCCGGTCAATCTGATACACGAACGCCAATACCTCGGCCACCGCTCGGAAGAGCTTCTCGGGGACGGGTTGCCCCACATCCAGGGTCCGGTACAGAGCCCGCGCCAACTCGGGTTTCTCGACGATAGGCACGTCGTGCTCTTCGGCGATGGACCGAATCTTGGCGGCCACGATCCGGGCGCCCTTCGCGACCATGATCGGTGCCCCCATCCCCTCCGCGTCGTAGCGCAAGGCCACGGCGTACCGAATGGGGTTGGTGACGATAACGTCCGCCGTGGGCACGTCGGCCATCATGCGTTGATACGCCATGCGCCGTTGAACCTCGCGGATGCGCCGTCGGATTTGGGGATCGCCCTCCAATTCCTTGGATTCTTCTTTGGCTTCCTGGACGGTCATGCGCAGGTCCTGCTCGCGCATCCACCACTGGAACCCATAGTCGAAGACGCCGAGCACGATCATAATGAGGGCGATCCGAAGCCAGACGACGAACACGATGCTGGCCACGGATTTCGTCACCCAGGCCGGAGACAGGTAGCCCAACGCGAGCACCTGGTCCCACCGGCTCTTGAGCGTGAGGTACACGACGAATCCGATGATGCTTAGCTTGAGTACGGACTTCACCAACTCCGATGCCGTCCTTGGGTTGAAGAACTTCTTGAATCCGGTGAAGATGTTGAGTTTGTCGAGTTTTGGAATCAGCGGTTCCCCCGTGAGAAGGAAGCCGACCTGCAACAGGTTCACGGCCACACCGGCCACGAGCATCATGAGCATGGCGGGCACTACCATGCGGCCCGCCCGCATCAGTACGCCTGCCGTCAGCGGGGCGGCGGTGCTGGTATCCAAGGGGATGGAAGCCACGCCGCCCAAGTAGTAGGCCGTCATGTCCACCAACTGCTCGAGGATGCTGCCGCCGGTGAGCGCGAGCACGAGCAGCGCGGCCGTGAGCGTGATGCCCGCGTTGAGATCCTGGCTTTTCGCCACGTTCCCTTTGCGCCGGGCCTGCTCGCGCTTTCGAGGCGATGCCGGTAGAGTCTTTTCGCCGCCGGAGGTGTCAGCCATGGATCACCTAGGCCATCCCTTCAATCAGCGTTTCCACGTTCTTGAACATACGGTAGAACATGCCGTCAAGCATGAAGATGTACGACTGAAGCGCGAGGGCCACGGTGAGCAGGCCCAAGGCGATGGTCACGGGGAATCCGACGACGAAGAGGTGAATCTGAGGGACCACGCGCCCCATCAGCCCCATCGACACATAGGCCAGCATCAGAGCCCCCGCGGGCGGGGTGGCGATGAGCAGCCCGTAGTAGAACATGTCGCTTCCCCAGGTGCTCGCCTCGCGGAGCAAGGCCGGATGGATGGCGAACCCGCCCAAGGGGATGGTCTCGAAGGTGGCGACCAGCCCCTGTATCATCAGGTGATGTCCGTTGATGGCCAGCAGGAAGAGGGCGGCGACGACGTAGTAGAAGAAACCGAACACGGGCACCTGTGTTTCCAGGGCGGGATTGAACACGTTCATCAGCGCGAAGCCCGACAGCATGTCGACGATCTGTCCCGCCACCTGTACGGCCGCGAACACCAGCGTCAGCACGAATCCTATCATCAGTCCGATAAGGGTCTCGCCCAACACGAACACGCCGAATTCCATGGCGCCGGACGGTAAGGGCTGGTCCAGCGTCGCAATGGTCGGCACAACCAACACCGCCATCATGGCCGCGACGCCCGCTTTCGCGCGAATGGGGAAGTTGCGGGATCCCAGCACGGGTGCGGACACCATGAGACCGGCGAATCGCGCCATGACAAGGGCGAACACCTTGAAGATCTCGACTTCGAAGACGAGGGTTTCCATGCGCTATCTCACGAGGGTGCTGAGTCCCCCCAGCAGCGGCTGCACGAATCCCATGACTTGGGACAGCATCCAGGGAAGGAACACGACGAACGCGACCATGACCACGATAATCTTGGGCACGAAGGTCAACGTGATCTCTTGGATCTGGGTCACCGATTGCAGGATACTGATCACCAGCCCCACGATCATGCCGGACAGCAGCATCGGCGCGGCAGTCAAGAGGGTCACGAGCAGGGCTTCCCGGCCCAGATTCACGACGGTGTCGACATTCACGATATTCGCCTCACGCCCGTCCCTGGGAAAGATGGCCAGCCCCCATCCGTGGACGCCCACGGCCCTTGGGCGTAAAGATACCACAATATGTAGTTGTTGTCAACAATTTAGGCCGCACAAATTGCGCTTTCTAAAGGAGTTCCGCCGGACGATTGGGGTGGTGGGCACGCCCGGACGCCGCCTGCTGGGGGAAGGCAGAGAATCGGCTCTAACACGCTGCCCAATAGCGACTTACGCGGCATTCGCCCATGGACGCGCGCTCCAAGGTTTGACGGATTATGCGCCGGTGAGGGTGTGTTCCTTGTACGGTAGGCCTAAACTGGAGATAGGATAAGAGATAGCGGGTGAGTTTCATGACGATTGCATCGGACTATTCGGTTCTGTTCCTGACGGGCGCGTGGGGCGTGTTCGCCGCCATGGCGCCCTACCTCCTGTTTGGTTTCCTGATTGCGGGCATCCTCTCCATCTTCATCTCGCCGGAATGGGTTGAACGCCACCTGGGCGGGCGCGGATTCATTCCGGTGCTCAAGAGCGTGCTGTTCGGCATTCCTCTGCCCCTGTGTTCGTGTGGCGTTATCCCGGTCACGGCGTCGATTCGCAGGCACGGCGCGAGCCGGGGGGCTACCACGGGGTTCCTCCTGGCCACCCCCCAGACGGGCGTGGACTCGATTCTGGCCACATGGGGCCTGCTTGGCCCGGTGATCGGCGTGTTTCGTCCCTTGGCTGCTCTGGTAACGGGCGTGCTCGGCGGCACCCTGGTGTCGCTGACGGAAGGCGAAACGCAACGCGAGGGAGCCGAGGACGAACCCACCCCCGACACCTGCACGGACGCTTGCTGCGCGCCCGACGATGGACAGAGCAAGGCCCTGCGAGCGCTACGGTACGGGTTTGTCACGCTCCCGGCCGACATCGGCCGCGCCCTCATCCTGGGCATTCTGGTGGCCGCCCTCATCGCCACGTTCGTGCCGAAAGGGTTCCTGGTGCAGTATCTGGGCGGCGGCGTAGGCGCCATGGTCGCCATGGTACTGGTGGGCATCCCAATCTACGTATGTTCGACGGCATCGATCCCGGTGGCGATCGGGTTCATCCACCTGGGCGCGTCGCCCGGTGCGGCGCTGGCGTTTCTCATTGCGGGACCGGCCACCAACGCCGCCACCGTGGCCATGACGTGGCGCGTTCTAGGTCGGCGGACGGCCATCATCTATCTCCTCACCGTGGCGGTCACCGCCATGGCCGCGGGCCTGGGGTTTGACGCACTGGTCCCCCACTTTGGTGACATGGGCCTTGCGGCCGAGGTCCGGACCCACGAAATGGCCACGGGCTGGTTCGGACACGCCTCGGGCGTGGCGTTCCTCCTGGTGCTGGTCTACAGCCTGGCGGGAAGGCGTCTGGTGGAACGCAAACCTGCCCTCGGGGATCCGTCGGGAGACGATGACCTTGCGACGACCGTAACGCTTGCGGTGACGGGTATGACGTGTTCCCACTGTTCGGGCACCGTGCGCCGGGGTCTTCAGGAGGTCGCGGGTGTTCGGAGCGCGGACGTCGACTTGGAGGCGGGGCGCGCGGTCGTGACCGGCGATGCACTGGACGCGGGCCTTCTCATGCGGACGGTGGAGGGCCTGGGGTACGGGGCAGAAGTGGCGGTCTGAATCTTTGCCCGGGCGAAGGCAGGGCGGCGTCGTGCCGGAGGGGGAATGGGGTCACAAGACCCCTCACCCCGGGGTCCAAACCGGCCTCGAATGCGGTGGAAGCCACGACCCATTCAGCGGAGTCGGTGGCTTTGCTCTGTTCCTTGTGGCCGTGAACGCGCCTGAGTGAGAACCGGGGATTCTTGAGCGCGTGCGGTTGCCGGGGCGGCGAAAAGGCTTTCGCGATTCCGCCGCGGCCTGTACACTGGACACGCGAGGCAAATATGGGTAGGTGAAGCGTTTGACTCTCAGGGGAGGCGACACACCATGGCCGACAATCGCTACGCGCACAACCGCTACATGATTCGGAAGAAGATCTTCAAGCTGCTGGGGCAGGCGTTCCACGTCTACGACGAGGCGGGCAACGTGCTTCTGTACTCGAAGCTGAAGGCCTTCAAGCTCAAGGAAGACATTCGCGTGTACACGGGCGAGGACATGGCGACCGAAGTGCTCGTCATCAAGGCCCGGCAGATCATCGACGTATGGGCAGCGTACGACGTGATGGACGCCCAGACCGGCGAACATGTGGGGGCGCTAAAGCGCAGGGGGTTGAAGTCCGTGATCCAGGACGAATGGACCATCATGGACGGCAACGACAACGAGATCGGCGCCGTGAAGGAAGAGAACATCGCGTTGGCGCTGATTCGCCGGTCTCTGACGAACCTGGTGCCCCAGTCCTTCGAAGGCACGGTCAACGGCGTTCCTGTCTGCACCTTCAAACGCCACTTCAACCCGTTCGTGCTGCGGATGGACATGGATTTCTCCGTTGACACCCAAGGGTTGCTCGACCGGCGCCTCGGCATCGCCGCGGCCATCTTGTTGAGCGCCATCGAAGGCCGCCAGAACTAGAGCAGAGATCGCGCCGCGGGAGAGCACAAAGAAAAGGGGATGGGTGCATGGGCACCCATCCCCTTATTCAGTCAGTAGCGGGACTATCGAATCAGGTTCACGGTCTCTTGCAGCAGGGTATCGGCCGCGGTCACGGTTCGTGCGTTGGCTTGGAATCCTCGCTGCGTGAGGATGAGGTGGGTGAACTCAGTGCCGAGGTCGACGTTGGACGATTCCAGAACGCCTCCGGCCACCTCACCGCGTCCGCCGGAATTGGGTTCGCCGATTTGGGCTAGCCCGGAGTTTGCGGTTGTGACGAACAGGTTCGACCCCCACCGCGCCAACCCGGTCTCATTGGAGAAGTTGGCCAAGGCCACCTGGCCGATGGTCTGGGTGAGCCCGTTCGAGTACACCCCGATGATGAACCCGTCCCGGGTCACGTTGAACGCCTCCAGCACGCCTCGTCCCAAGCCGTCCTGGTTCTCGACGACCACGTCGCTCAACGACGCTAACTGCGTGATCGACGTGAAGTCGATGTCGAACACGAACGGATCCGTCGGCAGGGATGGGTTCGTGTTGATGAAGTCCACGCTGATCGTGTTGGCGGTCGTCGAATTGAAGGTGCCGTCCGGGTTGAACTGAATCGTTCCCGAACCCGTGATGGCGTTGACGTCCGGGTCCGTCGTGGCGACGGCCCAGGTCCATTCGTTCGGGTTAGCGGTCTTCGTGAAGGTGAGCGTGATGTCGCGCACCGTGCCGAGGGAGTCGAACACCCGCAGACTGCGATCCACCGTGTCGGTGGCGGCGGCTTCCGAGCTTAAGTTCCCTATCATCGTCGCCTCGGTGGTCGCCCGCACGATGGACGTACCGCCCACCGGCACGGTCAGCGTCGTCACTCCCAGATTCGTGTCAACGTTGCCGTCCTCGTCGGCGGCGAACCCCATGACGCGCAGGCCCGTGGCCGGATCGACGAGTTCGCCGTCCGCGTTAAGTTGGAACGATCCATCCCGCGTGTAGAAGCGCCCCTGGGAGTCTGCGCTCTCCGCCAGCACGAAGAAGCCGCGGCCCTGGATGGCGAGATCCGACGACACGCCGGTGGTCTGCAAGGAACCTTGGACGAAGCTGACATCGATGGTTGACAGTCGAACCCCGAGGCCCACCTGGACCGGGTTGCTGCCGCCACTGACTTCACTGGGCGGACGCGCTCCTTCCAGGTTCTGCGTGATGAGATCCTGGAACAGGGCCCGGGATCCTCGGAATCCCGTGGTGTTTACGTTGGCGATGTTATCACTGATAACATCCAGACGCCGCTGGTGGGCGAGCATGCCCGATACAGCGGTGAACATTGCTGTTCCCATAAGAGTCTTCCCTCCAAATCATAGGGCGCCGCGTCGGTCAGTCGGCGGCGTCCGGGCCTCCCCGCCAGGGGTCCAGCCCGATTGAGTTGTTGTTCTGTCCGCCGCGGAGCCCATCCCTAGACACCACAACGGCACTGTCGATGTTGGTAAATACGGCGTCCCCGGTTCCGTCCTGGGGCATGACCGTGATGACGGTCCGGTTCGGCACGTTTACAACCAGTGCCAACCGGTCCATGAGGAGTAGTGATTCGCGCCCGCCTTTGGCCGCGGCCTCGTCCACCGCCCGGTCAACCCGGGCGGCATCGGCGGCGGTCAGGCGGATGCCGCGGTCGTCCAGGCGCTGGAGCGCGTGGGCCGAGAACCGCACCGAAGGGCTTGCCCGCAGTTCCTTCTCCAGCACGCTGGAAAAGGCCGATCCGGACCCCTGAGGCGCTGGGCGCCGGAGCGGACCGGAAGCTGCCTCCAGTCCCGCGGATTGGACACTGTTGACCGTGCCCATTTACACCACCGCCTGCACCGCCGACAGGGCGAGCGAGTCTTCTCCAACGACCAGGTAGGAGACGTTCTCTTCGGAGTAGACGCCGGATACTGTACCGGACACCAACTCACCCGAAACGCCGACCCCGACGACTTCGCGCCCTATTAGCAGGGAGGCCGTCACGAAGCTTGATTGCGTCATGGTCGCGCTCAGTTCTTCGAAGCTAGAGGTCAGATTCTCCATCTGCTCCAGACTCGAGAACTGAGCCAATTGCGCAAGCATGTCTTCGTTGCTGGTGGGTTCCAGCGGATCCTGGTTCTGGATCTGGGCAATGAGGAGTTGCAGGAATGTGTCGCGTCCAAGCTCGTCGTTGGCGGCAGACGAACTTGCGGCCTTGGTTGCCGACGTTCCTGCGGCGGCCGCCGCCGACTTGGTGGCGGTCTCCTCCAAGGCCTTTGTGTTGCCCATGCGGCCCAGAATATTGGCCCGCGCAAGCGACGTCACTTGCTGGGCGGCCTCGACCCGTTCAAGAGGCGTGGGATTCGTGAGCCCGGTCATGTTTAACCCGGGCCTCACCATAGCATTCATAGGTCATTCCTCCGGGAGCCGCCGGGGACTCCCCGTTGATGGCGTCATATCAGCATGTTGAGTACGCCGTCGTGCGACGGCGGGCGGGCTGCCGAGGGTTCACCCTCTTCAGCGCCGTCGAAGTGCTGCGAGGCATGCGCTGCCGAAGGCGTTGAAGAACCCGCATGGTCGAACAGGGCCTGTCCGCGCCCGGAATCGCCGGACCACGCTTGGCCCAGCCCCGAGTCAACCGAAACAGACACCTTGGCCACGGTGAGTCCGTCCCGTGCCAGCGCTTCGCGCAACCCCGTCACCTGGGCCTCCAACGCTTCGCGCACCATGGGGTGCTGCGACGTAAGCCGCACGTGTACGCCATCGTTCAGCGTACTGACGTCCAAACGCAGTTCGCCGAGCGATTCCGGGATCAGCCGGACGGTAACCGTCTTCGTCCCTTGCGATACCTGATAGCGCACGCTTCGCACGGTGAAATCCGCCACCGTTTCCAGTGTCGGACGGGCGGATTGGGGCGGCGCGGCCGCGCTTTCGCTCCCTGATACGTCGGCCGGGGCCTCCACACGAGACGTCCCCGCCAACGCGCCCGCAAGCCGGGCTTCGGCTGTTGCGCCGGCCTCGGGCCCTTGGCCCGCGACGGCTTCCACGGACTGATGGTTCGCCGCGGGTCTTTCCGCCGCGGATCGCTCCATCGCTTCGACCAGTTCGTCCTGCGGAGCAAGCGACGCGCGCAGCGCCAATCGCCGCGCCAATTCGTCTACTGGATTCGGATCTTGGCCCTCCTCCATCGAATCGGCCAGGTCCAGGACAACCGGTCCCTGGGTCTTCGCGGCCTTCGCCTTGGGAGCACCCGCTGCATCATCGGGTTCGCCGGCCGTTCTGACGGCCGCCTCAGCCACGCGATACGACGCCTTGCTCACCAACTGTTCGACACGGTCCAGGGCGGTCTCCCCGACAGGCACCGCCTCTTCCGGCAGTTCCTGTGCCAGGGCCACCGTATCCGTCTCGGATACGGCTTGCTCCGCCTGCACCGTGGCTTCCTCACTCGCGTCCGCGCCTGACGGCACGGTCGATGCCAGACGCAGCAGTGCCTGGATAGGCGTCTCGGCGCCGGCCTCGACGACCGGCAACACGGCAGCCGCGTCCCCTGACTCGGTTGCCGCGCCGTCCGCCCGCTCAATCAACATGAGCAGTTCGTCCGGTACGCCACCCTCCTCAGATGCGGTTGCGTCCATGGGGACAGCCGTCTCCGCCGATGCGTCCACGTTCGTCATCGCCAGCAGATGGGCCAGCAGGATGGCGAATGCGTCCGAACCGCCTTTGCTCGCGGACTTCTCGGTCGCTGGGCTCGCCTCGGTGCTCTCGCTCACATGAGCGACAGTCGATACATTCAAATCAATCACCTCCTTTCACGAATCGGTTTGGGATACGAGATCAACGAACACAGCACACGGGTGCCGTGGAATGGGACGGAGGAAGGTCGTTCGTGCCGTGGGACCGCTTCGACGCGGTCATGTTGAGCATCAGCGAAGCATCTCACATTCCCGGGCATCTGCCGGGAGAACGAGATTCTTCACTTCGTTCGGAATGGCGAGGTGGAATGGCCGATCTTCCGACGGGGAAGTCTTCGCGGCGCCGCTGAACGGTCGCGCGCAGAGGCTGCGGTTGCCCCGGACGCTAGTTCGTCGCTGGGCCTTCCTGCAAGGCGCGAATGACCGAGGCGGCCTGGTCCGGGTCCATCGAATCGAGGATCTTGCTGCGCTTCCGATCCTCCATGCCAAGAAGGAGCCTCGCCGCGTCGGATGGCGGCCAACCGGCCAGGATGTCGGCCGCGTTCTGGGGCTTCATGCTGCCCAGGGTATTGGCGGTCTCTTCGAGGCGCTGGGAGTACTCTTGCGTCTGTTGGCTGTTGACCGTGTCAAGCTGCGAGGAGAACTGAGTGTACGCTTGTTCGAGTTGGCCCCGGGTTTCTTCCAGGTCCCGTTCGCGGAGGGCCAACCGCCGTGCCCGTTCCTCCAACTCCTTCTCGCGGCTTGCGATTCGCTCTTCCTTGTCGCGCATGGTCTTGAGCAGCGGGTCTAGAGAATCGGGGGTCCGTACTGTCTCCACGGCGGGTTCCGGCCCCCGCTTCAGGAGAAGGTCGATGCCTTCCTGTGTCAGGTTGCCGGTGGCGGCCAGCGCCCCGACGAGGGTCAACAGGAAGGAGACGAGTCCGAGCAAAGCAAAGATGGCGAATTTCATTGCGACTGCCTACTGGGTTGCGAACCGGACGCAGCCGGGACAGGCCGTACCTTGAAGGCGGCCCGGTTCGTGGCGATTTCGTCCACAGCCTTGCGATCTTCTTTGAGCATTTCATCCGCAAACGCCTTGTCCTGGCGTTCCTTCAACCGTTCCACGATTCGCTTGCGCTTCATTGCTTCCTCGAGTTCGGTCCGGCGTTCATCTTCATCCCGGCGAAGCTTGGCCAGGGCGGAGTCGCGATCCACCGCAAGACGCGCCAGTTGCCGTTCGTACGCGAAATAGCGACGCACATCGTCCGCCCGGAACTCCTCGCGCGCGGCCTCGGCCGCCTCGCCGATGGCGTCGCGTTGGGCCGCCACGATGCGGTCCCGGTCCTCTTCCACACGGGCGATCTCCCGGCGCACTTCGGCGAGGTCCCGGGCCTTGCGATCCTGTTCGTGGGTGCGAACCCGCAACAGGGCGCCGTATCTGAACGGTTTTCGTCGTGGCATCGTCTACCTTCTATCGGCCCAACGCCGCCGCCATGAGATCTTCGATCCGGTCGAAGGGCGACGCTTCGTGCAGTCCTTGGCGCAAGAGGGCCTGCAAGTTGGGCATCAGTTCGATGGCCCGGTCGATTTCGGTGTTGCTGCCCTGCACATATGCGCCGATATTCACCAAGTCCTCCGCTTCCCGGTACACCGCCAGGTTGGTGCGCACGTCGGCGGCAAGCTCCTGATGGCGGTCGCCGGTGACATCAATCATACACCGGCTGACGCTTTCAAGCACGTCGATTGCGGGATAATGATTTCGTGTGGCCAGGGCGCGCGACAAGCTGACGTGGCCGTCGAGAATGCTGCGGACTGCGTCGCCGATGGGGTCGTTCAAGTCATCCGCCTCGACGAGGACGGCGTAGAATCCCGTGATACTGCCCTTGGCGCAGGTGCCTGCCCGCTCCAAGAGTTTCGGAAGTAGCGCGTAGACCGAAGGGGGATAGCCTTTGGTCGTCGGGGGTTCGCCCACGGCCAACCCCACTTCGCGCTGGGCCATGGCGAACCGGGTGATGGAGTCCATCATGAACATGACGTCCGAACCGCGAGCCCGGAACCACTCGGCGATGGCCGTGGCCACATAGGCACCTTTCAAGCGCAGGAGCGCGGGCCGATCCGAGGTGACCACCACCACGACCGATCGCGCCAACCCTTCCGGGCCCAGGTCGTTCTCGATGAACTCGCGGACTTCGCGGCCCCGTTCGCCGATGAGGGCGATGACGTTCACATCGGCGTTGGTGTTGCGCGCGACCATGCCGATAAGTTTGCTCTTCCCCACGCCGCTGCCCGACATGATGCCCATCCGCTGGCCCTTGCCACAGGTGACGCATGCGTCCAGCGCGCGGATGCCGGTCGCGAGGGGGTCGGTGATGCGCCGGCGCTCAAGCGGTTTGGGCGGGGCCGTGGTGAGCGGGACATGGTCCGAGGCCAAGGGCGGCGGACCGCCGTCCAGCGGGTTGCCCATGCTGTCGATGACTCGGCCCAGCAGATCCTCGCTCACGCCGACCATCTGGGGCCGGTGCATGGGAACCAGAACGCTTCCCGGTGCGATCCCCGTCATCTCGCCCAAAGGCATGAGCACGATCCGTTTGCCCCGGAACCCGACGACCTCGACGGGAATGGGGTCGGAACCGTCCTGGGGCCGGATGTAGCAGAGATCGCCGATCCGCATGGCGGGTCCGGTCGCCTCGACGGTCAGGCCCACCACATCGGCGACCTTCCCGCAGACGTCGATGGGACGCACGGTTTGGATCCGGTCGCGGTATCGTTGAAGATCGATGGCTGGCACGGGTCACTCCAGCATGCTGTCGAAGATGCGTTGCAGTTGCGCGTCCACGCGGGCGTCCACGTGAACCGTTTCGGTGTCAAGCAGACACCCGCCGGGCTCCACGGATTCGTCTGCGACCACATCGAGCCGCTTCACGCCGTCGAAGCCTTCGAGGAGCGAGACTTCCTGTTCGCGAAGGGTTTCGAGATCCTTGGGGTTCAGGCGGACGGTCACGTGCTCGCGGTCGAGGAGATTGTCCAGAGCCGCCCGCACGGTGGTACGCACCAAGTCGGGGTCGGTTCGGATTTCGCGCCGCACGATACGCTCGGCGGCCGCTTGGGCAAGGAGCACGAGATCCAACTCCAGGGCTTCGAGGAATTCGGATCGCGCCTGTATCAGAGCCGCGGCGGTCTCCCGAAGCGATTCGGCGGCCCCTTCGACGGACTCCTGAAACTGGGTCCTGCCCGCCTCCTCGCCGCGGCGCATTCCTTCGTCGTAGGCTTCGCGAATCTTCTGTTCGGCCTGGGCACGCGCCTCGGACAGGATGCGGGCCGCCGCCACGTCCGGCGGCTCGGGCGCTGCGCGACGCGACTCGCCCGGGCTGGAATCGGAATCGGGGATCCACTCCTCCAGAAGGCTCCGCTCGAAGCGCGGGTAGCCGCTTTCGGTTGGTTCTCGGGGTTTAATAATCTTGGACATTGTCTCCGCCCGGTGCTCGAGTCCGCGAGCCTGCCGTCACTTAGACGATGATTTCGTCTTCGCCGCCGCCGCCCCGGCCTTCGACCATGATTTCGCCGGCCTCTTCCAGGCGGCGGATGACGCCGACGATCTTCTGCTGCGCCTCTTCGACGTTGCGCAACCGGACCGGCCCCATGTATTCCATTTCCTCTTTGATCATCTCGCGTGCCCGTTCGGACATATTGCGGAGAATCTTGTCGGACAACTCGTCGTTGGCCGTCTTCAGCGCGAGGGTGAGATCCTTCTGCTCGATCTCCCGCAGGGCTTTCTGGATACCCGCGTCGTCGACGAAGACCAAATCGTCGAAGGTGAACATAAGGCGCGCGATCTCATCGGCCAGTTCGGGGTCGCGCTCTTCCAGATCGGCCATGATGGCCTTCTCGGTGCCGCGCTCGATTCGGTTCATGATTTCGGCGACTTCCTTCACGCCGCCGGCGAATGTGAATCCTTGGCTGAACACGGAGGCCATTTTGCGTTCGAGCACGCGCTCCACCTCGCGCACGATCTCGGGCGGGGTACGGTCCATGGACGCGATCCGGCAGACCACATCCGCCCGGACTTCCTGACTCAGAGCCGACAACACCACCGCCGACACGGCGGGGTCCAGATGGGCCAGGATGAGCGAGATGGTCTGGGGGTGCTCGTCCTGAATGAAGCTGACGATCTGGGCCGGGTCCGCCCGCTTCAAGAACTCGAAGGGCACCTCCTGCAGGCTGCTTTGCAGACGGGTCAGAATCTCCAGCGCGCGCTCCGGTCCGAGGGCCGTCTCCAGGATGCTTCGGGCATACTCGATGCCGCCCTGGGTGACGTACCGGTTGGCGATGTACATCTGGTGAAACTCTTCGACGATGCTCTGGCGCACGTCGGGATCGACTGCGCCGAGACTGGACAGATCGAGGGTGAGGCTCTCGATCTCTTCTTCGCTCATGGACGAGAGCACGCGGCTTGCCGATTCGGGTCCCAGGCACGCCAGAAAGATGGCCGCCTTGGTCCGGCCATCGTATTCGGTCAGGTCTTGTGATGTGTCGCCCGTGGCTCTACTCCTCAGATTGGCTCAACCAGGTGCGCAGCAATGAAGCCACCGCATCCGGCTCTTCTTTGGACAGCCGTTCCACTTCGTCGGAGATCTCGCGCCGGCGAAGCTCCTCCGCGCTCGGCGTGGGCATGTCCGGCACGATATCTTCCTGTTCCTCCTCTTCGGGAGACACGAGGGACCGAAGCAGGAACGAGCGAAGGACCAGGAACCCGGCCAGCAGGCCCAGCCCCTTGAATATCCACTGATATTGTACCAGCCAGGCCGCCACGGGTGCAGCCTCCATGCCGACGGCGGCGCCCGCCGCCACGAGCCCCTCCAACTCGAAGGGTTGGTCGTAGACCTCCACCTGATCGGGGGTTACGCCGAATCCCACCGCGCGGGCCAGCAGACTCTTGTAGGAGGTCTCTTCCTCGTCGGTCAGGCCTGCATAGGTTCGTCCGCCCGTGGGGTTCCCCTCGTCGTCGGTTTCGGGCGTGTACCGGCCTTCCACGATGGCGGTCACTTGGGCGTCCGTCACGTCGCCCGGGCCGTTTGTTTTCTCGATGGTCGTGACCGAGGGCTGGAGGTTCTCGATGATCTCCTCCTCGCTCTCTTCGGTCTTTGTGCCGCGTGCGCCCGATCCGGCCGGCAGGTTGACAAGCGCTCCCGCAGGTCCCTCGGGGAGAGACTCCTCAGTGGTAAGAGTGCGCGTGGTGGCCATGGTGCTGATGGGCACGCCCTTTTCGTATTTCTCCGTGCGTTCGGTGCTGGTGCTGAAGTCGATCATGAGCGCCACTTGCACGACGCTCTGGACATTCATGCGCCGGAGCGCATCCTCGGCCTCCCGTTCGCGTTCGCGCTCGAACTCGGTATGGTATTCCTTCTGGGAATTGGCGATGCGGTCGAATTCGTCCTGGCTCGGCCGGTGCAGGATCTTCCCGTCGGTCTGCATCAGGGTGATGTGCTCGGGCGTGAGGAGGGATCCGCCGAAGCTGCTGATGATGCCCAGCATCCCCTTGATCTCGCCTTTCGACACGGGGCGGTTCACCGTGAGCGTGACGGCCGCCTCGGAGGGCTGCTGCTCGGCTACGAACAATTCGTCCGTCGCTTGGGTGATGCGCACCAGTGCGCGGTCGACAAAGTCGAATTCCGTCAGCATTCGCTGGAGCGAGTTCTGGACCGCCCGCTGGAGGTTCACGTTCTGCTGGAACTGGGTTGCCATGAGGCTGGGTTGGTCGAACAATTCGAACCCGTCGACGGCGCCATGACTCTTGGGCAGGCCCTGCTCGGCGAGTGCGAGGCGCGCCTTGCTACGGTCGCTCAAGGGGACCATCATGGTCCGGCCAGCGTTCTGGAGCTTGAAGGAGATGTTCTGCCCGTCCAGGATTTCGCGCATGTCGGCCATGTCGGCGGGTTGCAGGTTCTCATAGAGCGGGACGTATTGTGGGCTGGCGCCGGTGGCAACGAGAGCAGCGATGGCTACCAGGGTGGCTACCGCGGCGAGCCCGATGTTGACCCGGGCGCTGAGCGACAATCGCCGCCACGCCTGCGCGATGCCCCGCCAGGTGCCTAGAAGCAGTTGGCGCAAGAATTCCACAGGCCTACCCTCTGCACGCGACGATCCGAGCGCGGCCCCGCGCTCTTCGCCTCGCGTCCTCGTGTTACGCCGTCCCGCACCGGACTGCGCGCCTGGTCCTCGCCCGCGCCGCACGCTTGCGCCACCCTGCCGCGCTTGGGCCAGGACCCATCATGAGACCATGCGCCCCGCAACGGCCGCCGGTCTTCCGTCAATCACGCCCGTCCCGATCCGGCGCCGGGCCGGAACAGGCGATCAAGTCGCGTTCAACTCTCATCTCCGCGTCATGACCGGCGGACACCCGAAGGTCTGTCCGTCCGGCTTCGCGGCCGGTCTCTCACGCACAAACGGCCCAACCGGCCGGCCTTGGAAGACCGGTCCAGCCAGGACCATACACCAGCACCCCTGAAGGGGGCCTATGTCGGTGCGAGTCCGGCTGCGAGCTGACGGAGATGCCTCACAGACAACGTCTCGCGTTTCAACGTAAACAGTGCTGGGACTTGCCCGGTCCCACCACTGGATTACACGTTCATGCGCATGATTTCTTCGTAGGCAGCCACCATTTTGTTCCGAACCGTCATCATGGTTTGGAACGCAATGTCCGCCTTCTCGACGGCGACCATGGCATCCGTAACGTCTTTCACTTTGCCCGAAACGAGGTCCTTGACGGCCGTGTCCGCGTCGTCCTGCAGGCGGTTCACTTCGGTCACGGCGTCTTTCAGGACGTCTCCGAACGACTGGGACGGTGCGGGGGTACCGAGTTGGGGTTTACGGAGTTCGGCCGGATCCAGCTCGGGCCGTTGCGGGCGCAACGGTGAGATTCTATCAATCGGATCCGGCATCTTCGTTCTCCGCTAGTAGCCGCACTAGACCTGGATGATCTCCAAAGCCTTCTGATTCATTCGTTTGCCCGACACCAGCACGGTCACGTTCGCGTCGTACGAACGCTGTGCCGCCACCAGGTTCACCATTTCAACCGAAAGGTCCACGTTGGGGTATTCCACGTACCCTTCCGCGTCCGCATCGGGGTGGCCCGGCTCGTAGATCCGCCGCAAAGGGCTGGGGTCCGACACGATCCGTTTGACCTTCACGCCGAACCGCGATGCATCCGTGGTGGGACGAATCTGGTTTCCGCGGAAGAGCGCCATCTGACGCCGGAACGCGCCTCCCTGCTCGGTACGGGTGGTCAAGGCGTTGGCGACGTTGTTCGCGATAACGTTCATGCGGGCCCGCTGGGCCTTGAGCCCGCTCACCGCGATTTCCTGGGCGGATACCGCCTCCAACATGCCTCATACCCCTATCGGATGTTCTTCAAGAGGTCCTTCAGACCCTGAAATTCCTTGACAAGAAGACTACCATATGTTGTGTACCGTCCGGTATTCTCAGCAAGTCTTGTCATCTCGTGGTCCAAATCGACTTTATTGTAGTCGTTCTTTGATTGGATTGCAAGACGCTCAAACCGTGCAAGGGGCCGCGCTTTTTCGAGGTGCCGGGGGTCCGTCCTGCGGAGCTGGAAACGGCTCCGACCCTCAAGCGCGGCCCTTAACGTCCGTTGGAAGTCTAACGAGACCGGATTGTAGTTCGGGGTTTCGGCATTTGCGATGTTCTGAGAAATCAGCTTGTGGTTGAATTGTGCCACGCGCATGCCCTCAGTCAGCAACTGTAACCTGTCTACCCCGGCAAAAGCGGCCACGTCGGTCTCCCTTCCTGTCTGCGTGCCGGATCATCCGGCATTGGGCAATCTCCGTCGCGGTAGGAGAAGCAACCGGCGTGCCATATGCGCAATTGGCGCAAGTTACTGGGAAATGGTCGGTTAGGATTATCGGATTCGGTGGCGGCTATCCGTTTCCGGCAAGTTTGGCCTGGAGCGGGATCATTCTGCCTAGCGGGAGGCGTTCGCCAACAGCCTGGAAATCGTCGCCTGCTCTTGACGCTCCATGCGCTGGCGCTTCTCCAGAAAACGCTGGTAGAAGGCCTTCTCCTCGTCGGTCCAGGCGTTCGCCTCGATGTAGTCGCCGCAGAAGGGCACGAGCAGGTCGATCCAGCACGCGATCTTGTCGAGATCGGCGGGGTCCAGGGCGACGTCGCTGTGCCCTTTCTCGAGCATGGTCAACAGACGACTGGTGGCCGCGCCCGCGTGATACGGGGGGAGCATGGTCGGTTCGGACTGGGCGTTAATCCAGTTCACCACGTCGGTGGCATGTCCGCTGTGGGTAAGGTTGAGGTAGGCGCGGCTCCAGAAGCGCTTGGCCTGCGCGTCCAACACGGGCGTGGCCATGAGGCTGAAGGGGGCCAGCTTCTCCGCATCGAGGCGCCATTCATGAATGCCTGCGGAGTACGCGTCGGCGAGTTGGGCTTCGATTCGGAGCGCGGTCGTCTCGACTACGTCGAAGCGCGTGTCGTTGAACCGGTGCAATCCCACCCCGTAGCCCGAGGCGTTGGAGACCTCGGTCCACCCGTCGCCGTCGCGGTAGAGCAGGCGCCAGGATGCGGGGACGCGGCATCCACCGCCGCCACCGGTGTCGTCGAACCAGAACACCGACGTGCTCTCTACACGGACCGGATCGGGAAAGGTCACTTGCACCCATTCAACGGTCCCTTTGTGGGGGAACCACGAGAACCGGCGGCCCTTCTCGTAGGAATAGACTGGCGCTTTGCCATCCGTGAGGGCCTCCACCGAGTCGCCGGGGTACGCGTGGGACGCGCTTGGTGTGGTGCGGCCACCCTTGTGGCAGCGCACGCAGTGCCGGTCGAGAATGGGCTGAACTTCCTTGGCGAAGCTGAAGCCCCTCGCCGGGCCGTGGAAAGGCGCGAGATCCTGTGGGCCCTTGACCAGGGCCATGGGCATCTTGGCGCCGGCGGGCGGGGCCTCGCGCTTGTCCTCGTGGCACCCCACGCAGGAGAAGGATTCGCCTGGTTGGAGGGTGGACCAACTCCGCATGGTCTGCACGGCGCGCCGCTTCTCGTCCAGCAACTGGAAGTACACCGGCGTGCGTGCCGGGACCCTGAAGCATGCGGATCCGTCTTCGTGAACCGTGGCGTGGCCCAGCACGATCTTGGGGTCCCACGCGCCGTTGCCAATGGCCGGGGGCGTGCTGATGAGTGCGCCGCCGGCAGGCCCGTTGTTCCGATTGTCGCCGACGCCCGCGGCGCGGAAATCGAGGGCCACCACACGCAGTTCCTTGATGGTGCCGCGGGGGACGCCTTCGAGCCCCGGCCCGCGATACACATCCTGCACGAAGTACACGCCCGAATCCTTGGCGTAATCCGCCAGCACGGGCCGGACGTGGGGTATGGGACGCGTCGTGAGCGGCACGGGTTGACTGCACGAGGTCTTGGGATCGGCCGCCAGCAATTCGCGGCGGCCGTCGGTATACATGGCGTACACCTTGAACAAGCCGCCCCGCGCCCAGCCGTAGGGCGAGTAGCCCACGAGACACAGGTCTTCGCTCAGGGGCCAGGGATACTGGAACAACTCGCCTTTCTGGCCGTACTGGTCTACGCGCACCGCCTTGGCGGGCCGTTCCGGCGCGAGCATGGTCACGCCCGCGGCTTCCTGATTGCCGTGACGCCGGTCCAACCGGATGAGCTTGCCTGCCTGCCGGGTGTGGTGCCCCGAGGCGACGGCCATGACCGTCTGCGAATCGGGCACGGCCCGGGCGTGGAGAATCGTGGTGGGAAACCATGAGTTGTTGCCGTAGAACTCAGTCTGGCCGCTTCCGTCGGGGTTCATCTGGAACAGGCTCTGCACGTAGACTTGGCCTCTGTCGCTGTACTCCCAGCGCGTGTAGAACAGTCGTCCGTCCGCGGCGACCGTCGGGTAATTGGTATGCACCTGGTCGAAACTCAGCCGCCGGATGTGGTTCCCGTCTGCGTCGCATCGATAGAGGTTGCTGACCTCGGTCCACCAGCAGTCGACGGTTTGCACGCAACGGGTGGAGTTGAAAACGATGTCGCTGTCTGGCAGGTAGGCGCCCTCGTAATCGGCGAATCCGGGGCCCGCGGTCAATTGGCGCACCCGTTCCGTTGCCACATCGTATTCGTAGAGGTGGTAGTCATCGCCCTTGTCCGACATCTTCCACGAGAACAGGATGCGGCTGCCGTCATACGATACGTTGGGGTCCCGGATCACGCCGTCGGCGTCTTCCAGGAGGGTCCGCACCGAGACATGGCCGGGGTCGATCTCCAGGATACAGAGCGCGCCGCCGGGCTGGTAGTTCCGTTCGCGTTGGGCGTCGGTCTGGGCTTCGGTGTAGGCGTAGTGGGATCCGCCGAGATTGAAGTGTTTGGTGAACACGACGGGGCCGGATAGTGCCGTCACGGGTTCGAGCCGGTGTTCGCGGCGGGCCTGGCAGGCGGTCTCGTAGGCGTCGAACCACGCCCGCGTGCCCGGCGAAGTACCGACGAAGGCGTCTGCGCATTGGGGCGCTTCCTCCAGCACGCGCGCCTGCATCCGCGCCACTACTGCCGGGTCGCAGGCCAGCGACCGCCCGATCTCCAGACCGCCGTCTTGCAGGCACCAGTCCCACTGCAACGGGTAGTCGCGCTGGAACGCGTCCCACACGGCGACCCCCGCTGTCGCCCGTGCCTCACCCGAGAGTTGGGCCGCCTCGAGGGCGGCGCGCGACGCCACCATGGATTGGGCCCAGGTGTCGGTCTTTGTGTAATAGGGAGACTCTGCCGCGGCCGTCGTGCAGGCAGCACAGAGTATCAGGACAAGGATGGGATGTTGAACTCGCATGCGGCGAATTCTTCCAGAATCCGCCGCCTGGGTCAAGATGGGGTCCGGTGGACGCCGCACGGTGCGGTGGACGCCGCGCGGCAGGACG
>JAAEQP010001874.1 GCA_024231375.1 bacterium
CCGTCCGCCAGCACTACCTCCATGCCCGATGTGGTCGAAAAGTGATCGCCGTTACGCGTGTGACCGAATCCCCGCTCCAGCGTGTTGCCCACCAGGCTCGCGTCCAGGCCCGCGCCCGTCGCGTCCATCCACAGTCCCGTCTTGTGCTCCTGAAGGTACCTGTACAGTTGCTGCTGCGACACTCCCGGTTCGATGACGGCGTAGGCCAGGTCCGTGTTGACTTCCAGGATGCGGTTCATCCGGCTCAGGTTCACCACGGCCGCGCCGTTCGTCGGCGCACAGGCATCCCCATAGCCCCAGTTCTTCCCGCGTGAGAGGGGGTAGACGACCACGCCATGCTTGGACGCAACCCGAACAATTTCCTGGACTTCTCCGGTCGTTGTCGGCCATAGAATGCAGCACGGCCGCGTCCCCCGCACCATCGTGGTCCGGGCGTACTCATCGAGCGAAGCGGCCTCGGCGCTGACCTTGTCATCCCCGAGCGCCTGGCGCCATTCGTGAATGGCGGATGCAATAGGATCGATTCCACTCATATCA
>JAAEQP010001875.1 GCA_024231375.1 bacterium
CGGGTCAACTTCCGGGCGGGGGCAGGAATGCTCAGAGGGCATCAGGTCGGCGTGCGGTAGAAGAGGATGAGCCCGGTGACGAAGAACACCACGTTGGCGAACCAGGCCGCGGTGATGGGCGAGATCCGGCCGGCGTGGCCGAGGCTCATGGAGGCGTAGAACAGGACCAGGTAGGTCATGGCGATGGCGATGCTGGCGCCGAAGCTGATGGCCAGGCCGCCGCGGCGAAGCCGGAGCGCAAAGGGAATCGCCAGACCGATCATGACGAAACACAGGGCCGGCCACGAGTACTTGGCGTGGTAGTCGGTGTGCAGTTTCCCTGCCGGCATGGCATGTTCCAGGGCGTACTGGATGTCGGTCGCGAGTTGACGCGTCGTCTTGGCGTCGGTGGGTTCGTCGAGCGCGAACAACAACTCGGGCGGTTCCAGGAAGGGCGCTGGACGTTGCGTGACGCGGCGGATGCGCCGCCCGGAGATGGCGGCGTCGAACTCGGACCAGGTCCCGTCCTCCAAGAGCCATTCGTTTGCGGCTTCGTCCCAATAGATACGGTCGGCCTCGATATACTCGACCATGTCTTCACGGATGGAATGGGCGAGGACCCCTTCACCGGTCAACGCAATTCGGTTGAATTTGCGAATGTGGCAGGTCCACTTCCCGGTGAGATTGGCCCAACTGACCCCGTCCCGGTCGTAGTAGGCATTGCGGGAGAAGTAGTTCTGCTCGATACGCGCGGCCTCACGGGTTGCCGCGGCCCCGATCTTCTCTTCAAAGGCGAACAAGCCTACGGCGAATATCAGTGCGGTGATCACGGGCGCGCGCGTGAGGCGGCGCAGGCTGATGCCACCGGCCAGGGCCGCGGTCACTTCGTTGTGCTGGGCCATGTCGCCGAGCACAAGCAGGGCCGACACCAGCAAAGCCAGCGGCGCAACCTGATAGATCATCTTGGGAGCGAACACAAGGTAGTAGCGCGCCACGATGGACCATGGCACTTCATACTTCGCAATGGCCACTTCCCGGTGTGTGAGCAGATCGATGAGCACATACATGAACACCAGTGCCGCCATGCCTTTGAACAGGGCCGCCACCAGTCGCTTGAAGAGATATCGGTCGAGAGTGGTCATACGCGATCGACCCTCCACAATGCCCACATGCCTGCGAGTCCCAGCAGGATGTTGGGCAGCAGACCGACGATGAGATTGTAGGACAGGGGATGCAGCGAGCCCGGTTCGAGCAGCAGTCGCAGGACTTGGTAGAACAGGATAATGCCAAAGCCAATGGCAAAGCTGTACGACCGGCCCCCGCGCGATCCGCGGACCGCCAACGGTGCTGCCAACAGGCTGACAGCCAAGCAGGAAAGGGGGAGCGAGAAGCGTTCGGCGATCTCCCACCGGACCTTTCGGAGTTCCTGCTTGATATTGCGGGCTTTGTGCGACGCGTATTTGACTTCGAGATTGCCCTCCTCGGCAAAGAGTTGGCTGAGGGTCAGGGTTTGGCGGGCGCTGCGGACCTTTTGCGGGGCGATCTCAGGGACCTTCAGCCCTGCGTTCTCAAGCCGATTCCAGAACACATTGGAGTCGCCCTGGGGCTTGATCATGTGACCTTCAGGGATAGACAGGATGGATTGACCATTCTCCTCAATGAGGCGGGCCGACTTGGCCCAGTAGGCGTTCAAGGTTCCGTCGCTGTTCGGCTGCAAGATCTCCACGCCGTACAGGGTGCGGGTCTCGGGGTCGCGCCGTTGGATGTACACCCGCCAATCACCGAACTGATGCATGCGACCGGTGGGGAGCATGTCGACAGTCACGCGAAGCGGCAATTCCTTGAATATCAGGTTCTTGGCGCGCTGCATAGCCATGGGCTGCACCCGGTCTTGCAGGTAGAAGGTGCCGAGACTCAGAAGTGCCCCTAGCGCGATCACGGGCACGACGACCTTCTTCAGCGGAATGCCCGCAGCCTTCATGGCAGTAATTTCATTGTTTTGGGATAGACGGCCAAACCCAAGCAAGATGCCCATCATGTAGGTGATGGGAATGACGAACACGACCAGGGTGGGCAGGAAATAGAGCAGGAGCCGTCCGACATCGGAACCGGTCAGGTGCTCGATGGGGATATCCTTCAGCTTCTCGCGCAACTCGACCGCGACGGCGAGGAATCCCACTACAGCCAGGGACAGGAACGCCGGCACGGCCACCTCTTTCAGGGTGTACCGTGACAGGATCTTGACGGGCATCACGCGTGCACCACGGCGCGCGACTCCCCGGTGAGCGGGCTTGTAGGCTGACGACGACAATGTTGTCCCTCGATAGTGAATGGCCCCCCGCTGAAGGCGCGGTACGGCGGCAACACGGCATTATAGCCCAACGCGCGCCGAGGTCGCCACCATGGGATGTGATGCGGGATAGTCGCAAGGGCTCTTGTGCCCTGTGCGTGGCAAAGCTATACTCGGCTTGTGCTACGGTGGCCTTGTGCGCTGGGAGTGATTTGGCTGGACTCTAGCCGGGAGGGCGTTGCTGAGTGTTGTCCGCGGCGAAACGTCTTGCTCCGAACCTTTTCACGGCCGTTCTGCTTCTGTACGGGGCCGCTGTCGTTGCGAAGATCGCGCTGGAACCCGATGTGTTTCAGGTTACCGTTCGCACGTATTTCTATGGTGGGGAAGTGTTCTCGAAGGGCCTGTCTCCCTATGATGGGGGCATACTCAGCGAAGCCGCCGACGGCGTAATCGTCATGCCCTACACGTACCCGCCCGTCACCCTGCACCCGTTGCGGCTGCTGGGACTCTTCGGATACAGCGCGGTCTACTACGGATTCTTGTTGGCCAAATGCGCGGCCCTCGCGACACTGTTCTGGCTTTGGCGGCGCGACTTCACCGGCGGACGGCTGGACGGCGCGTTCCTCCTGCTCTGTTTGCTGGGGTTCAACGCCAGCGTCTATTGGGACTTCTCGGCAGGCAACGTCTCCACCTTCGAACAGGTTTTGTTGTGGACCGGTTTCTACTGCTTTCTTCGGGGGCGGCTGGGATGGTTCACGATCTGTGTCGTTGCTGTCGCGTCCTTCAAGCTCACGCCCATCTTCTTCCTTGTCCTGCTCCCCTTTTCGGAGAATCGCCGCAAGTGGGGGTGGCTTTGCGCGGGGTCCGGTCTTTTCGCAGCGATCTTGGCCTCATCCTTTCTGTTTCACCCCGGCCTCACCCGCGATTTCCTGGCGAACATGGGCAGCGTCGTTCCGGATACGGCCGGCTACAGCGACAATCTGTACTACCCCAACCCGCCCGCAACGTGGCCCATGATCAAGGCGGTGGTCGCCACGGTCGCATCGAAGACGGGGATCGCGATTCCCGCGAACCTGGCCGCCGCGGGCTTCCTGCTCTGGTCCGCTCTCGTCACGGTGGTGTCGTATGCGGCGTACGCGATGGCGCGTCCTTCGGATAATCGCGACCGCTTGGCCCTTGCGGTCGTGCTGGCGTGTTTCGTGTACGTGTTTGTCACACCGCGGCTGATGATCTACTCGTACATCATCATGTTGGCCCCTGCCTACTTCGCCGTGCGGCGAATCGACGACTTGCGGCCAATCTATGCGCTTCTTGCGCTGTCCGCTGTCTCTACGACCCCGTACAGACCTCCGGGTTTCGGTATGGCGGCCGACATCGCATACGACTTCTACCCGCTGTTGATCGCCTACGCCGTGTGGGCCGCTTTCCTATGGCATCTTCTGACCGTGAACCGGCGCCCGGACTCACTCTCGGCGGGCGACGTGCCGGGAGCGTAGCGCCATGAGTGACTCAGGCACGACTGGTTCCGAGGGCGCGGTACGGCCGAGGCGATTCGCGTGCCTGGACGGCACGCGGGCCATTGCCGTGGGCGCCATGATGTTTGCCCACTTCGGCCCGGGGGTCTTCAGCAGAGTCCCCGCCACGCAGCCTTTCCAGACGCTACTGCTCTACCTGAGCCGGTTCGCGACGCCCGCGTTCGTGACCGTATTCGGGGTGACGGCCGGCTTCGTCTACTTCGAGAAATTCGTGGCTGGCGGCGGGGCGGCCATCGTTCAGCGCGTCAAGCGGCGCATCGTGCTTCTTATCGTGTGTTCGTTTCTCATTCAAGTTCCCGAATTCGTCAAGCTTCTGCTGGATCTGGAGAATGTTGCACCGACGGACTGGCTGTACGCTTCCTATTCGGTCCTGCTCTATTACACGCTTGGCGTCGCGTCCGTGCCGCTCTGGCTTCGCATAGTCGCCCCTAACCCCTACCCGCGGTGCCTGATGTTGGGTGGGGCTCACTGGCTCGTGGGGGCTGCGCTTGCGAACTACCTGTGGCCGTACCGTCCCGACCTCCCCGGGTTGGAGTTCGGACGTTTCTATCTCGTATCGGGTAGTTACGCCTACCTCCAGATGTCCGGAACAGCTCTCATGGCTATGCCGATCGGGATCGCCTTGCGCCGCTGTTCGGTGGCGGGCACGACGCGCACGTGCCTGGGGAAGATTGCTGTTCTTGGCGCCGCCGCGACGGCGTGCGGGCTGCTTCTAGGCGTACTCTGGGGCGAGTTTGCGGTCAGCGACATGGCAACGGGCGCGCTAAAAGCGCCACCTAGGTTCTGGTACTTTCTCTACTTCGGCGGATGGACTCTGTTTCTCATGGGCGCTTCGGGGTGGGTCGAGTTCACGGTGGATTGGGTCGGGAAGGCCGCGTACCCCTTTGGCCTGGCTGGCCAGGCCGTGCTCCCCATCTATACGGCGCATACGTTCGTGCTTCCGGGAGTGCATCTGATGGAGTACGTCCTGCCGGGAGTGGGGAAGTTGAATCTTGCGGCGCCTTTGGTGCTCTTCACGCTGTTCTCGGCGGCCATGATGGTTCGGAAGCACCTGCAATCCGGTAGGAAGAGCGCGTCGAAGCCTTCGGCGTCTTGACGTCGGACCCGGGTGTGCGACCCAACCGCCTACCCGTTGTCTCCGTGCCAGTTCCCCTCCCCGTAGACCTGCTGGGCCTCGTCAGGAAACACGCTCTCTCGGATGGCGGCAAACCGATCCTCCCAGTCGTCGTCGGAGAGGAGAGGGCGCCAACCGTATCCGTCCGCGAGGACGTTGAAGACGCGGTACATGAGTCTGAAGGGGCTGGTAATTCGTAACGTCTTGCGGGGGAGATCGGCCTCAATGCCGCTGAAGCCGCCTTCCACGAGGGACCACAATCCGAAGGCCATCTCATCCACCGAGGCATTCTCTTTGAGCCTCAGTTCACCGGCCACCAAGGCGTCCACGAGAACGGAACGGACCAGTTCGATCGTCATTCGTTCCGCTTCCTCAACTGCTTTGATTCGTTTTGCCGAGGCTTTCTGCCGGACGGGACCCGTGCTGGAATGAATGATCCGGGAGTCGTCCTGATTGAGTCGAACATACAGAGACGCCCCTTCGCCGATGGCCATCATGCGCGCGCGTGTGAGTCCTTCGAACGCCGCCCCGCGCTTGAGCATCTCGTGCCGACGTACAAGGCACTGATGGGCTAGAGCCATGACGATGTCTTCCTTGGAGCGGAATCGTTCATACATGGTGCCTTTGGGGCAGTCCGCGGCCTCGGCGATGCGGTCCATGGTGATCCCGAAGTACCCGTCCGCCAACAACATCGCCCGTGCCTTACCCAGGATCAATTGATCGCGTTCACGGATCTGCCGTTGCTTTGGCGTCAGTTTCGCCATTGCCTCAATATCGCTGAGTGGCATTCCTGTGTCCCTTTCCTCTGAGCGGGGCCTCGACGCACCATGCATTTCGACTTGAGGTCGAGAAACGGGTGCCTATAACCGACGAACCGTCGTGCAACGGATCCTACGATCCTCCCTTGGTAATGTCAACTTGGCCTTCTTTTGATCGGTTTGGACCTTCCCTTGGGCCGTCGCTTCGTTTTGGCCGTCTCGGACGGTCTGGAGTGTCGACCGGGACCCGAGCGTCCGCGAGGGCGCTGTTCCTCGCTTCGTCCGGCTTTGGGGGTCGGCTGTCGCTGATGGCTTCCCTGGAGAGCAAGCGACCTCGCCTTCCCCCTGGGCGTTGGGGGCTTGTACATGATGAACAGGTAGTTGAAGCCACGGAGGAAGAAGTTCCCCTCAACACCGGCCGTGTGCCAGTTGCCCCGCTGGAGGGACTTGTTGTGCCGCACCACGGCGACCACATCGACCGGTTCGAATCGTCGTCTGAGACGTCCGAACAACTCGAATCCTATCGGGCAGAAGGGCTGACCTTTCCTGAAGGAGTCGGACACGTAAAGCGCGGCGTAGCGGTCGGGGCGGAGGACTCGCTCCATCTCGTTGATAACCAACTCCATGGCCTTGTAGTACTTTTTCCCGGCGGCGTCCAGTTCGCCGATGCACTCTGGGAGGCCGCTGTATTTGATGTGGGTCGAGTAGGGGGGATCCACGAAAACGAAGTCTGCCTTGGATGTTTCGAGGGGAAGCTTGCGGGCATCGGATCGGAAGATGTCCGACCGTTGTGGTTGTAGATCGTATCCAAGAGCACGCCTGCCGAGGTCGCGCGCCACATCCAGGGTGGTCCCGCTGCCCGCCATGGGATCGATGACGAGGTCCTTGGGCTTGGTGTACCGCTGGAGCAGGTTCCAAATCACGTATGCGGGCGTCGCGCCTGCGTACGCTTTGTCGCCTTGTTGCTCGTCGCCGTATTGCTGGGAAGGGAAGTCCCACAGCGTGGTGGTCATCAGATACGGTTTGCGTGCCATGTAGTGGGGTCCCTTTGAAGTGTGCTTCTTTCGAGCTCGATTGTACCGCAACGGGAACCGCGGAGGGTAGCGATTGCGGCCCGTTGCTGGGCGGCCGTGTCATTGTGGGCCTGTGGACGAGGGTGAGGGCCGGTTCTTGTCGTGGGACCGACCTCTGTGTACGGGGCAAGGGAGGGTTCCGCCAATCTTGTACGTAGCTTGGCCAGGTCGTATACTACGCGGCGTTGTTCCGAATGTGGTCAGCAGCAAGGATTGAGAATGATGTCAGATTCCATACAACATGCCAATGAACCACGCGCCAACACTGTGCGCGCCCGGCTGGATGCCATTATGGGCAGAGGACAGCGCACCTTCACCCCGTCTCAGGCCGTTGTCGAGCGGGCACAGGGCTCGAGGTTGTGGACGGTTGACGGCCTTGAGCTGATAGATTTCACTTCGGGCGTTCTCGTTGCCAATCTTGGGCACGGGCACGCACGCTTCGAAGAGTTGTACGCGGAGTACTGCGGCGACTTGCCCAGGAATGCGTACAACATGGTCACGGAAATCGAGGTAATCGCATCCGAACGGCTTGTGGCCAGTATGTCTGATAACCCTAAAGCGCAGAAGGTGTTATGGGCGGCTAGCGGGTCCGAGGGTATTCAGAAGGCCATGTGGGCCGCGCTGCACTGCGCGGAGCACAAGCGGGCGGATCGCGACATCATTCTCGCGACCCACGGCGGATTCCATGGCAAGAAGGGCCTTGCAGGTGATGTGACGGGCGAGACCAGTCCCAACCCCAATGTCCGGTTCATCTCGTTTCCCATGGACGACGACAAACCTGAATCCTTCTATCGGGCGGAGTTGGACGGACTCGCGGACGAGTACGCCGGGCGGATTGCCCTTCTTATCACCGAACCCTATCTTGGCGCCAAGGGCTCGTACCATCCGCCGAAGTGGTACCACCAACTCTTGCAGGCCTGGTGCGAAACGAATGATGTCGCCTTCATTCTTGACGAGGTACAGGCCTGCCACGGACGAACAGGCAACATGTACGCCTACCAGTCCTATGAGGTCCACCCCGACTTGGTCGTGTTGGGCAAGGGTCTGGGGAACGGCGAGCCCGCCGCAGCCGTGGTCGGCCGGACCGATCTCATCGACGCGTTGGCGTATGGCGAAGGTTCGGACACCTTCAGCGGCAACCCGCGGGCCTGCGCCGCCGCGTGCGCGGTGTTCGACGTCTTCGAAGAGGAACACGTCATGGACAGGGTGCGCGAAAGTGCGGGTGTTGTCGAATCGAAGCTCCGCGCGCTGGTGGATCGCTGGCCCTTTGTGAAGGCCGTGCGGGGCGAGGGCTTGGTCTACGGCGTGGAGATCGAGACTCCCGAGCTTGCCAACGCGTGCGTGCTCGAGGCCTACAAGGGCGCCGACGGCACAGGCGTCCATTTCCTCGGACCGCTGGCTGAGAAGGTGCTCCGTGTCAGCCCGCCGCTGGTCATCTCCAGGGACGATATCAATGCCGCCTTCGACATTCTAGAGTCGGCTTGGGCACGGGTAGGCTGAACCTCGGGATTCTTGAGGACGACGTATTTCCGCGCCTCCCCATCCTGGGGAGGCGCTGTTTGATTGCGAGCCATGAACACTTCGGATCTAGAATACGAGCTGCCCGAGCGCCTTATCGCGCAACGGCCCTGCGACAAACGCGACGAGTCGCGGCTTCTTGTTGTGAGCCGGGCCGACGGCACGATTCGTGAGGACGTGTACCGGAACGTCGCCAACTACCTGCAACCCGGAGACTGCCTGGTCCTCAACGACACCCGCGTGATCCGGGCACGCCTGATGGGGCGCAAGCCGACCGGAGGCCGCGTGGAAGTGTTCCTGTTGCACGAGCACGCGCCGTGCGAGTGGGATGCGCTGGTGAGGCCGTCGGCCAAGGTGAAGCCTGGAACCTGCGTATCGCTGGCCGGCGGTGTCAGTGTGGTCGTGGAGGACGTGTTGCCTGAAGGTCGGCGGCGCGTTCGGTTCGACCGGCCGGACGTCCTTGCTGTCCTGGAGGAGGCTGGTGAGATACCCCTGCCACCCTATGTACGGCGCTCGCATCCGGATGACACCGATGCGCGGCGCTACCAGACGGTGTACGCGAAGAATCTGGGTGCTGTGGCGGCGCCAACGGCGGGGCTTCACTTCACGGATCAGGTGTTTCAGTCCTTGGACACGCGGGGGGTGGAGCGGGCGTTCATTACGCTCCATGTCGGGTATGGCACCTTCAAACCTATCACTGCAAATGACTTAACGCAGCACAATCTTGAACCCGAGGACTTTGTTCTGTCCGAGGAGACCGCCTCAAGACTTAATGCCGCCCGGGACGCGGGTGGACGTGTGGCTGCGGTGGGGACCACATGCACGCGCGTGCTGGAAACGCAGTGGAAGGAGGGCCTGTTCCACCCTGGCGCCGGTTCCACGAACTGCTTCATCTACCCGCCGTACACCTTTCGTGGCGTGGACCTGCTCCAGACGAACTTCCACTTGCCGCGATCAAGTCTCCTGGCCTTGGTCTATGCGTTCGCTGGCAGGGATCTCGTGCGGGAAGCCTACGACTACGCCGTAAGGAACGAGTTTCGGTTCTACTCCTACGGCGACGTGATGTTGATTACCTAGGGTGAGACAAGGGCTGTAGGCGCTAGGAGAAGTCGAATATCGCGGCAGTGCCGTCGCTGGCCTCGTCGTCATCGGGCTCGCCATCCCTGTCAGCGACCTCAAAGTCCGCGACCGCGGGGCGATCTTCGACCGGTTCGTCAATCACCGCGGGATCCTCTGCAATCTCAGCAGCCGCGGCCTTTGCCTGCGTTTGCGTGGGGCGTGTCACCTCCGGCTCGGCCGCCTCCGTGGGCCGGGTGACCTCCAGGTAGAACACGTAGTCAACGGGCTCGCGAAGCACACGAGCGATCTTCAAGGCAACGAAGATCGAGGGGGTCAGCCGCCCCTTCTCGACCGCGATGATGGTCTGACGCGTGACACCGGCTTCGCGCGCCAGATCCGCTTGGCGCAGACCCAGTCTCGCTCGAAGCTCCCGCACGCGGTTGTGAACGCAGAGTTCGCTCATGTCGACTTTAGGATACCATGCGCGTTACATCATGTCAACGAAGGAGTACAGAATGTCAGAGAAAGCTTACGTTCTCTCCAGGCGGCCTCCCAACAGATTCCAGACAATCCCTTCTTGGATTTGGGAAATGAGATCCTATCTGGGACATCTATACCTTACCTCAAGGAGCCGTGCGTTGGGGTCGTCGCAACCATCGATGGCTTCCGAGTCCTGATCACCGCGTCTGTTGGCTATTCGACCCGGGGGATCCGATGTCTCGCAGAGCCCATATTCGGACGCGGATGCGCCCCGCTTCGTAAATGATCGGCGTATCTCACTGACGATGCACCATTCGGCGGGTTCCGGAAGGCAGATATGGGA
>JAAEQP010001876.1 GCA_024231375.1 bacterium
ACAAGAGATCCCTCGGCTTCGCTCGGGATGACGCAGAGCAGGCTTCTCTCTGTGGATCTGAGATCGCCGGGGTGCGACTTCTTCAACAGCTCTACTGCCCCGTTCATTTCGCGGTCTGCGCGTGGCGCGGAGGGTGTCGGGCTATCTGTATGGCAGGAAGGGAGCCACACGCTGCTCGAATTCCTCGGGGCTGAGGAATTCGGCGTGGCCGTCGTAGAAGGCGACGGTACGTCCGGGTCGGTTGCCGGGGTGGTCGTGACTTTCGTAGATGAAGGGGATGGCGTGAGACAAGGTCTTGGCATCCTCGAAGGGGACGCCGAAGACCTGTGCGGCTACGTCGTAGTAGGCGTCGGCATGCGAGGCGGGGAAGAGGATGTCGTAGCTATCGGTGCCGGGTTTGGCGGCGGGGCAGGTGAGGGTACAGGGCTCGGGGAAGTAGCTGCGGGCCTCCGGCAGGCCGGAGTACCACCCGCCGGGGTCGTAGTCGCCGTACTGACTGTTGAATACCTTGACGACGAGGGCGAGGCATTTGAGGTTGTGGCCGCATTGGTCGCGGAGTTCAGCTTCGGTGAGGCTTTGTTCCACTTCAACGACTGCTTCGCTGTGGCCAAACCTTGCGGTGACGACGCAGTCGGGGTCGTCGTAGGTGATTTTGAAGGTTGGCTGGCGGAACAGGGGATGATCGCCCCAGTATCCCCTGAGTTCGGCCTCTTTCGCGGCGAGTTGGTCTGGAATCGACATGCTCGACTGCTGCAATCCCGCCAAGGGGGGGAGCCCTACCGGCGGGTTCTTGGCGCAGCCGAGGAAGCGGCCCGGCTCGGCCTGTATCGAGGCATTCGCAGGAAAGTACTGGATTCGACGGCCGTCGCGTTCGGCGAAGAGATCGGCGACGTCGGGGTTCGCGGCCACGAGATCCTTGAGGCTCTCGGGGAGCATGCCGTTGTGGGCCCACGCGAAGGCCGCGAGGAGGTCGAACATCTGCCTGGCCTCTTGCTTGCGTTCCTCGAGTTCCTTCTCCGCTTCGAGCTTCTCCAGAGGCACCCTTTCAAAAACGAGGGGCGGAGGCCCGTGGGGGAGTCCCTTTTCGTTGAAGACGAGGCGGGTAAGCTCTGTGTTGAAGACGCCTCGCAGGTCGATGCTGAACTGGCCGGGAACCGGGTAGACGTAGGGGCCGCTGAACGTGGCATCCATGGTCTCGGTGGCCTTCCTGAGCGATCTTCTGTTGTGCGTTTCGACGAGGATCCGGAGGCGGCTCCCGGAGGTCGTGAAGGTGGCCCTTCCATACTCCGTTCCGGGTTTGCCCAGCTTATTCACGACAACCATCCACGCACCGTCGACCGTGGGCGGTCGCGTGACCTCTTCAGACTCTTCGGCGAGGCTACTTGCTTGGAGGGGGGGCTGCTCGGGACTCGTCTCGGGCGCTGGCGAGAGGGCGATGACGGGCGCAGTCACGGCCAACCTGTCGGTGTTGTCTTCCTGGGATCGCTCAGGCACTGCTGGAGCCTTCTCGTGCGTATAGACGGCGACACCTGCGCCCACTGCGGCGACAAGGATGGCTATGACCACGGTTACCTTCTTCATTGCTACGATTCCTCCCCATAGGGTCGTGATCTGGGCGACGGCGGTTGCAGTAGCGGTTGTCGCGGTCGCATGTCCGTTCATTCCGGCCAGCGCCAGGCGCGCGATGCTGTTGCCTACGCCGACCGGGACGGCGGCGGCTTCCGCGGCGGGGATTGCGATCATCCCCAGCAGCGAGGCCGTGGTTACCGGAATCCCGCGGCGTTTCAACTGTTTGCGGAGTGCTTCCACGCCCTTCTTGATGCGATACGTGACGGTTCCGCGGGAAAGACCCAACGTTCCGGCGATTGCTTTGTGGGATTGATCTTCGAAGAAGCTCATGACAACGGGGGTACGGAGCTTGTCGGGGAGGTCCGCCAGGGCCTCGTCGAGAAATTGGCTCAGGTCGTCCCATTCGACGGTGACGTTGCGGATGTTCTCTTCAGCGTGTCGATGTTCCCGCTGTCTGCGGCGGTGTTGGGCCCTGACGCGGCTGGTGGCCTTGCAGGTGGCGACGCGGTGTAGCCAGCCGGCCACGTGGGTCTTGGGGGGCGCTTTCGCAAGGGCGAGGTCGATGAAGCACTCTTGGGCGACTTCTTCGGCGTCGGCGTGGTTGCCCAGGATTCGCCGGCAGGTGTTGAAGACCATGGATGCATGACGCAGGGCCAGTGTCTTGAATGCGTCGGCGTCGCGCGCGTCGTGCCAGCGTTGGACCAGTATCAGTTCAGAGTCGGGCAACGATCTGCTCCGCACATTGTGTTTCGGGCTGCTACCGTAACTATGTCGCCACGGGGGCGAAAGTGGTCAAACTAATTTCCCTCCGTGGATCGTGTGTGAGGAGGTCGTGCCTGCCGGGTCTGGAATGGGCAAGAACAGGGAATATGGGCGAGGAATAGAAGAACCCGTTCCGTAACAACCATTTCTATCCCTCCCGCTGGGCTTGCCCGCCGCTGGAGGGATAGCGCAACGCGGAGGCCCGGCTGGCTACTCCGTATGCAGCGCCTCCAACCGCAGAATCTCGTCGCGAATCCGCGTCCGGCATTGCCGGAACAACTCGATATCCAGGTCATGGTCCCGCGTCATCCGTGTGATTTCGTCAATGTTACGGATGTGCCACCCAACCATGGACACAACCATCTCGTCCATGGCCTGCTGGGCGTGGTGCGCTTCATCCCTATGCCCGGCCGCATAGGCGCGCCCAATCGCCTCGCGCAACACGTACAACGCGCGGTAGTCTTCCACGCCGTCCCGGTCCGCCTCCCAACGCCGCGACGTGATGACGTCGCCGTTCGTCTGATACACGGCCGACCAGTCGCCGTCCTCAATGGGCCACCAGACGTCGTTGCCCTTATAGATCCAGTAGCCCGCGCCTTCGCACCCGAAATTCCACGCCATCCAGTTGTACACGCGGTAATGGCCGAGTGGGGGGAAGTCCTTAGCCGGGCCGGGGGCCTCATAGGACCAGAAATGGGCGGCGTTGCGCTGGAACCATTCCACCAGCTTCGGATCGCGCTTGAGCAGGTTCATTTCGGGTTGCCAGATGTCGATGAGGTCCTTGAACTCCTCCAGGTACTCCACCCGCACCAGCCCGGCCGGGTCGGTGTAGTTCTGCACCCGCGGGTCCGCACGCTTCACCATTTGGCAAAAGGACCGCATCTGGGGAATCAGTGTGAACCCCGTGTTCCACGGTTCGTCGACAGGATAGAAGGCCCACTGGTCGAAACCATAGCCTTTGGACTGCAGGTGTTCGGCAAGCTGTTGAATCGCGGTCTTGAATCCGTTGAAGTAAACCTCACTGTCCTGCGCTGGGTTCACGTCCTTCGGCCACCGTCGCGTCGGCGGACCGCCCCACAACATGTAGAAATGGGGCGGCACCCGTTCGAGGGATGCGTCGAACGCGGACCAGTCGACCTCGCCCGCAAGCTGTCCGTTCGCATCCACGGGGACGGCGGGCAGCGCGGGACCGTAGATGGACGAAATCCCGTGGTCAACCATGTCCCGCACCGTCTGGTCCGACACCTGGCCGAGATCCATGCGGCTCCAGTTCATCTTGGCGAATACATGATTTGGCAGACTCACCGGCCAAACCTTGATGCGTACCGGCACGGCGAGAATGGTGGGCGGCTTGGTGAGCGACCCCAGATAGAGCGTCAGCTCGTGCTCTCCCGGCCACAGTCCGTTGGTGTCCACGGTCAGCCACAGTTGGCGCGCCTCGCCGGGCGGCAACGTGATGGTGCGGGATCGGTCCAGCTCCGGCAACGGGTCGAACACGCGGTCGCTCATGGCCGTAGCGACCGGTATCAGCCGGTGCAACGAGACGTGCTTCGCCAAGTCCGGCTCGGATTTGGGCCATCCCTGGTCCAGTTTGGGCTTCTCAAACATGCACCGCACTTCGATGGGCTCGGATGTCGTGTTGAGAAGTGTCAACGCCGCGTTCTCGAATTCGTTGCCGAAGGCTTCCACCACGACGGGTTCTTCCATCGCCAGCGTTTCCGGAGTGTCTTGCGGGTCGAAGGCGTCCCATGGACTGGAATCTTGCCAGAACACGAAGTGCCCGCTGTCGCCGCCGGCCCAATAATCGCGCATCAGCCGGGTCAGGCTTTCCAACGCACGCCATTGCGCCCGCAATGCCGTTGCGCCTTCCGCTACGGCCGTCGCGTCCGCAGTGGCCGGTTCGGCCAACTCAGCCAGCGCGGCGCTTGCGGTCTCGGCCCGTGCGCGCAACGCCATCAGACCCCGCACATCGGTGCCGGCGGCGCGGCCCGCTTCGAGTGCTTCAGCGTACAGGTCGTCGAATTCCGTCACCCCCGTCTCCCCTGGCCACCCGGCATTCACGGCGATTGCCGCCAATGGAGACGCTTGCATCAGTCCGGCGGAGGAGAGCCGCACCGCGACCAAGTCCGCGTCCCGTAACGTTAGATGCCACGTGAGGTCCAGTTCCTGCATCCCTGGCTTCAAGTCGACAATCCGCGTTTCGCGACCCTGTCCGCTTGCACTCACCGACACCTCGATGAAATCGCCGTCACGGGCCGCGACGGGAAGCTGGACCGTCCGGGTGTTCTCACCCCAGAACACGTGTTCGCGCACACCCGCAGGCCCATAGGAATCCCCTTCGGGCTGGCCGGGCGCCACGCCAATCGCACCGGTCATCGCCGAGCTGCCCCGGAGCGACGGCCACTCCACGCGACCGGTCTTGCCCCACGACACCACATGAAGCTGGTCCGGGCTCTGGGTCACCACGATGAGTTCGAGATGCCCGTCGCCGTCGATATCGCCGATGGCGGGAGCGGCGTTCGCGCCGCCGCCCAGGTTCAGCTTGGCATCGATGGTGCCGTCCTGGCCCACCACGAACACGGTCGCGCCCGATTCCGGATCCGTGCGGCGCATCCCCACGGCGACCTCGATGTGTCCGTCGCCGTCCAGGTCACCCGCGGCGGGCGCCCAGAAGATGCCGTGCCCTCCCAGTTCCACGCGCCACCGTTCCGTCCCGTCAGGTCGGACGCAGTAGAGCCAGTTGCCCTTGTCCGCATGCAACACGCACGTCTGCGATCCCGGTTCTGCCCCAAAACTCACGATGGCGTTGGACACGTATCCCTGCATCACGTCCTGGGTGCGCCACTTGAATGCGCCGGTGCGTCCGTCCAACGCCATGAGGCAGCGGCCCAGTCCCACGTTGCTGCGCGTAATCAGGACTTCGGCTTGACCGTCGTGGTCGAGGTCGGCGATGTTCGTGCCCGACCGGCCGTAGGGTGCCAACTCGTCATAGCGCCATTGCACCTGACCGTTGTGATCCAGGCAGTACACGTGCCCGTTGTCCGTGCCGTACACGACCTCCGGGTGACCGTCGCCATCCACATCGGCCACGGCAGGCGGGCCCACGCGGTACCGGTCGCCGAAGAAGCGCCAGACCGTCTGGCCGTCCTGGGCAAGACACCTCAGCCAGCCGTCATTGAACCCCACAATGAGTTCCGTGCCGGCATGCGCGGTGATATCTGCCGCCGCGATGCTCTTGAATCCTCCGGCGGGCGTGTTGAATGCGCGCGTCCAGCGGGGCGTCCCATCGTCGCCCAGGCACACGACAGTGCCGTTTCGGGTAGCCACCGTGACCTCGACGTTTCCGTCCCCATCCAGGTCGGCAATGGTTGCCGGAGTGGCGACACTTCCCTCGACCGCGGCCTCCCATACAACCGACCCGTCGTCCGCAAAGCGGATGACACGGTCGCCGGCCGCCACCACGACACCCGTAGGCTCTTCCGCGTTGGGGTAGAGCGTGGGCGCCGCGGCGCCCCCTGGCAGGTCGTACGTCCATTCCGCTTCCTGGGCATGGACGAGTCCGGCGACGGCAAGAAGAGCGAAGGCAAGTCGTACGGCGTGCATGACAGGTCTCCCTGAGGGTTGGGGTGCTGCCCAATAGTCGCTCGCCATGGTACCACGACCGCGCCAAAACTGGCGCGCCTCTTCGTAGGGTGTCGTCGAGGCCGGTCGAAGACCGCGCGAGCATACGCACCACTCTCGCTCACACACAACAAGCGCCCCGCCCACCCGAAGGCAGACGGGGCGCAATAGGTATCTCCGGGCTGTTACTCGGTCTTGGCAGGTTCCTTGGCCTTCTCGGCCTCGTCTTTCTTCGGCGGCGTGTACCGCTTCCACACCGTCGTACGGCCGAAGGCCGGGACACCGAGGTAGCCGCGCACATTCAACGTCACCGGTGGCATGGGCGCCTTCGGATCCTTGGGCTTCTCCGGCATCACCATGGCGATCTCGCACTTGTAGGTGCGCCCGTTTTCCGGGTCGTAGATGGTGCCGCCAGCCCACTTGTTCTCGCTGACGTAGTCGAAACTCTTCAGCATGGCCAGACCGACCAGCGGCTTCTTCTGCATCGCCTCGTCGGGATTGTTGCGGTCCCGGCGTGGTTTGCCCGCTTCCGGGTCGCCGTCCTCGTAGTTCGGCTCGATTATCCAACAGATGTTGCCGTTGTACTTCACCACGGTCTTCTCGGTCTTGCCTTCCTTGACCTTCTTCACTTCCTTCACGATCTTGACCCGGGCGTCGTTGCCCGCCGTCAACCAGGTCCCCGCGATGGCGTCGGCCGGTTCCGGCTTCTTCTCCGCCGCTGGAACGGCCACTGCAATAGCCATCAGCAGGCACAACAACAAACTGACTCGCATACAACCCTCTCCTTCGCGGACATGCCGCCTTTGTGTTCAATCGAAGCACGTATTGTAGCAGACGGGGCAGGATTTCCAAGCGTTGTGTGTCGGACGGTTTCAGTCGCCGAACAGGTACTTGAAACCCGTCGGGGCAAGCTTGGAACCGCTGTGTCCGCAGTTCTTGACGACGAAGAGCTTGATAGTGCTCTCTTCGCCGTGCGCCTGAGCGAGGGCGTGCATGTCCTTGACCCAGTTCTCGGCGTATTCGACGTGGTTCGTGCCTTTCTGATTGGGATTCGGCCGGGCCGCGGGCTTGCGCTCAAGAGCGCCCACGACGACCGCAATCGGAAGCACCGATGCCTTGAGCCACCCGTCCGGGTCCGGTTCGATGACGACTTCCTTGGCTTTCTTATCGCCGCGCCACCACAGATTCTTCCTATAGGGCCTCGTTCCTGCGGGCCACTTCTTCGCAGGACCGGGGTAGGCGAACGTGCCCGCGGAACTCACCACGGCGCCGATGATCCGGTCCGGATGCATGATGACGTATCGACCCGCAAACTGTCCGCCGGCCGAATGCCCGTGGAGATACAGTCAGCCATCATAACCGGGAAACGTCTCCTTGTATCCATCCAGGATCTCGTTCACAAACGCATCGGCCCGGATGTGCCGCCCGAACAGCCCGCGGTAGCCTCCCATCGGACCCTCATACCCACCGAAATTCGGCGTGTCGAATACCGGGAGGACGAGTATCAGGCCCTGGTCGTGCGCCACCGACATGAAGTGTTGCGCCACACGCGACGGGTTCTCGGTGAACGCCTTGATAAGATCGGCCCCTTTGCCCGGGGTACCATGCGCGCTAACCAGGACACGAATGGGCTCGCGCGCGGTGTAGGGGATGTACTGCACGTACCAGCCGTGAGGCGTCTTCTTCGCCACGGCCTCGCCCGCACCGGGCAGTGCCTCCCGCGGGTCCACAAGATCCACGCGCCAAAGGTCGAATACCGTCGGCACATTCGGAACCCCTTGGTCCAGTCGGATCTTCAACGGGCGTCCGGAAGGCATGATACGGACGTCTCTTGCAAGCAGGACGCGCTTGAGACCCCGGCCGCCTGAGCGTGGCAATTCTGCCAGGTGAGAACGATCACCGATGTTCACGCTGACCATGCCGGCGGGGCGGCTCCCTCCGTGGACCGCTGAGTACGTGAGGACAACGTGGTACGTCCCCTCGGGGATGTCGCGCACCGACCACCACGCCATCCCCCCCGGCTTGTTGAACCCCAGTCGTTTCGCCTTGCTGTGGTACGTCACGGGTCCGTAGGTGTCCGCATCATGGGGCCACAGGGACGCAGTCATGGCACCGCCGAGGGCTGCTTCGGAGTTCCCCGCAGCAAGCAAGGCGCACGCCGCTGGAAGCACAAGCAGAACAGCGGCCCGCAGGTCCCTGCGTGATCGAATCGCGCGCACCACCTGACCTCCCTGGTCACCGATACGGACTACCTCCTACCACCCGTACCTGGCCAGGTGGTAGGTTCCCGAGATTGGTCCAAGGCGCCTCGTCAACCGGACTGAAACTGCATGCCGAGTCGTTAGATCGGCAACTCCCAGCCCTTCCGGTACTCCTTGCTCACGACCTCAGCGGCATTGTTGACGTTGGTGACCACGCCCTTCTTGTTGTCCCAGTGGAGTTTCTTGCCGGACTTCACCACCAGATTGCCGAAGTTCACCATCTCCGTGAACGGTCCGGCGTAGTCGAAGTTCGAACAGGCCGGTTCGCCGCCTTTGCACGCGGTGAGCCAGTTCTGGTACGGGTTCTGCCTGGGAATGCGCGGCAGCCACGGGTCCGGCTTCACATAGTCCACCATCTTCGCGTCCGGCAGCAGCCGGGGATTCCCACCGTACTCGCCGGCCGTGAGGATGCCGTCGTCGCCGATGAGGTACGACCCGTTGGCGTTGTCGTCGCCCAGTTTCTGGTCCGCCGGTACGCCCGCCGGCCGTTTGGGACGGTTGTAGACCTTCTCGCGCGAATCCTTGTCTCTCCAATGGCCGTCGTACCAATACACATCCACCGGGGCCATGTCGCCACGCGCCGGGAACGAGTACTTGATGGTGCTCATGATCGGGAACGTCTGGTCGTTCACGCCGCGTTGCTCAATGACTTCCACGGTGTAGTCCGACGATTCCACCAGCTTTAGCGCCATGAACACCGGGTCCATGATGTGACACGCCATGTCGCCCAGCGCGCCGCCGCCGAAGTCCTGCCAGGCACGCCAGTCGTGGGGCGCGTAGCCCTTGGCGTACGGCCGCATCGGCGCCGAACCGATGAACCGGTCCCAGTCCATGTTCTCCGGCGCCGGACGCGAAGGCAGCGGGTCGGGACGGCCTTGGTTAGCCCACACAGGTCGATGCGTCCACACATGCGCCTCGCGCACCTGGCCGATGGCGCCTTTCCAGATCATCTCGCACATCTCGCGCACGCCGTTGCCGCAGTGCCCCTGGTTCCCCATCTGCGTCGCCACGCCGGTCTCGCGGGCCGTCAGCGTGAGCAACCGCGCCTCGGCCACGGTGTGCGTCAGCGGCTTCTGCACGTACACATGCTTGCCAAGCTTCATGGCCATGTACGCCGCGGGCGCGTGGGTGTGGTCCGGCGTCGAGATGGTGACCGCATCGATCTCGGGCATCTCCTCGAGCATGTTCCGGTAGTCCTTGAACCGCCTGGCATCGGGCAGCGTCTTGAACGCGCGATCCGCCCGGTCCCAGTCCACGTCGCACAGGGCCACGATGTTCTCGCTGCCGCACGATGTGATATCCGAGAATCCCTTACCGCCCGCGCCGATGGCAGCCACGTTCAGTTTCTCGTTGGGCGACACCTTCCGCGGCACGACCTTGGCCGTGTTCGGCTTCGTCGCCGCTGCTGTCACGCATCCGCCCGCGCCCGTCAGCGTCGTCGCTGCCAGGAAGCTTCTCCGACTCATGCTCTTCTTACCCATGCCGAACCCCTTTGCTTATCCGTTTGCCGTCGCCGAATGGTTCCATAGTCCCCGCCGCATCCCAAGCCTTCCGAGCGGGGCGCCCATCATACCAAATCCACCCTCCTCAGCCGAAAAGGACCACCGCCTTGACAACGGTGTCGCTGCCGGACCATCATACGGGCCGCTCTCGGGGGGGCAGTCAACTCATGGTGTGTCGACTGGCTCCGCCCTGTTCGACGCCAGCCATGATGCAGACGTCAAAGCACATAGCGACCCACCGGACCTCGCTTGCAGTGTGTCTGGTTCTGACAGGTCTGTTCATTGCCTGCACGGCGGGAGGATCCGAGCCGCCCCCTGCCTCGTCCGATTCCTCCGGCGAACCACTTGAGATCACCTTCTCTTACTGGGCAAACTACAAAGACGAGGAGCTGTTCCGGTTCGTCTGCGCCGGGTTCGAGGAGAAGTATCCCCACATCAAGGTGAAACGGCTCTGGTACGTGGGCGACTACGGCCGGAAACTGCAACTCGACCTCATCACCAATACCGCCGCCGACCTTATCCTCATGGACGACGAGACCTATCCCATGTACGCCATCCGCGGCTACCTCGAGGATTTGGCGCCCTATGCCGCGCGACGAACCGATTTCGCCGAGGGCGTCTTCCACGAGGAGATCGAGAAGTTGGGGATGGCGGATGCCGCCCTTGACCCGGACAGCGAACTGCTCCCCACGGCGACCCAGAGCTTCAACTACCGAGGCCTTCAGGGTGCGATGCCCTGGGACGGCAACGTCGTCGTCATGTACTACAACAAAGAGATTTTCGACGAAGCCGGCGAGCCGTATCCGGAAGAGGGTTGGACATGGGACGATTTCCGGGGCATGGCGAAGCGCATGACCAAGGACATCGACGGCGACGGCCGCATCGACCAGTTCGGCACCAACTTCTTCTTCTCCTTCCTGGATTTCGAACCCATCATCTGGAGTTTCGGCGGGCAAATCCTCAATGACGACAAGACCCGCAGTGCCATCCAGGAACCCCGAGGCGTCGAAGCCGCCAACTTCCTCCACACAATCAAGTATGAAGACCGTAGCGTCGCGTGGACCGGCGAAATCGAAGAGTTGAACACGGAGGTGCTCCTCCTGACCGGCCGGGTCGCCCTGGTCGCCGCCATGACCTACATGGTGCCCACGCTCAACCGGGTCGACGACGCCATGGAGTGGGACCTTGCGCCCATGCCCATCGGTCCCTACGGCGACCGCCACACCCGCGTCACCTGGGATGGCATCTCGATCAACGCCCGCACCACGCAGGACAAGAAGGAGGCAGCCTGGCTCTTCGCTAAACACCTGCTGAGCGACGAAGTTCAGTCGTTCATCGGCACGACCCAGCGCGGATTGCCCGTCCGGCGCAGGTTTGCGGAGGAGGACTACGTCGATCCCGATACCCCCGCCAAGGAGGAGGTTGCGCTCGCGGCGACCGATTACGGGCACCTCACCCCAATCACGCCCCGGTACCTCGACCTGCGCGACGCCATGGCGAGTGAATTCGACCGGCTGAACTTTTTCGAGGTGGACGACATCACGGTCGAGGGCGCCTTTGCCCGGCTCGGGCCGAAGATCAACAAGGTTCTCGACAAAGAGGTCGAAGACTGGGCCCGGCTTCAACAGAGCGAGGACGTCAAGGAAGGCCAGGCGTTGGCGTCCGGTATGAAGGCCTTCGGCGTAGCAATCCTTCTCATCATCGGGTTCGCCGGGGCGCTGCTGCTGATTCCGCGGGTTCGCCGCGGGTTCGCCATGCACCTGGAAGAGGCCCGGCACATGCTCGGCAGCAAGATGGCGCGGCAGGAGGCATTCGAAGGACTGGCCTTCGCGGCGCCGTGGCTCATCGGCCTGTGCCTGCTCACGGCCTTTCCCATCGTATTCAGTATTGTGCTGAGCTTCTGCGAATGGGACCCCTACCAGCCCATTTCGAACATGGAATTTGTCGGTCTGGAGAACTTCCAGCGCGCCTTCTCGGCGGATGAAGTGACGGGGGGCTGGGGCGATGTGGGCATCGCGCTCTACAACACATTCTACTACGCCATCTTCCTCGTGCCTCTCGGGCTCTGTCTTTCGCTCGGTCTGGCGCTGTTGCTCAACCAGAAGGTACGGGGCATCACCATCTTCCGCACCACCTTCTACCTGCCGAGTATCATCTCGGGCGTAGCCACCGTGGTCCTGTGGATGTATATCTTCAACCCCGTGTTCGGGCCGCTCAACGCGACCATCCGTTTCATCAACAACACCCTCGACTACACCTACATTCTGTCCTTCATCAACCTGCCGGAACCCATGTGGCTGGGCGACCCCGCTTGGAGCAAGAACGCCGTCATTATCATGGGACTGTGGGGCGCGGGCGGCGCCGGCATGCTCATCTTCCTGGCGGGACTCCAAGGCGTGCCTGACCAGTTGTACGAGGTGGCCGAGTTGGATGGGGCGGGTCGGTTCCGCAAGTTCTGGAACGTCACCCTGCCCATGTTGACGCCCACCATCTACTTCAACCTTATCATGGGTACCATCGGCGCGCTCAAAGTGTTCATGCAGGCCTTCATCATGACGAGGGGGACCGGCGGCGTGGGCAAGTCTCTCCTCTTCTACGTCCTGTATCTGTACAAGAAGGCCTTCCAAGAATTCGAGATGGGATACGCTTCCGCACTCGCCTGGATTCTGTTTGTGATTATCCTGTCCCTCACCATGCTGGTCATCAAGTCCAGCGCGGTGTGGGTCTATTACGAAGGGGAGCGAAAGAGGTGAAGATGGCTATCAGCGGTCGGCTATCGGCTGTCAGCCCCGGAGAATCCGGATTGTGCAGCATGCTGATCGATGGTTGCACAGGGCACACTGGTCTGGAGAGACGGTGAAGGACTTCAAGACACTGAAGGTTTGGCAGGTGGCACACGAGTTGGTGCTCGATGTGTACCGGGCCACCGCTGCCTTTCCGAAAGAGGAGGTCTACGGACTGACAAGCCAGATGCGGCGCGCGGCGGCATCTGTCCCGGCCAACGTTGCGGAAGGCTGTGGCCGTCAGGGGGACGCCGAGTTCGCGCGCTTTGTCCAAATCGCCATGGGTTCCGCCAGCGAACTGGAGTATCACCTGATCCTCGCCCGCGACCTGGGCTTGCTGGACCCGGAGACGTACCAGAGCCTCACGGACAAGGTCGTTTCGACGAAGCGGATGCTGGGCAAGCTACTGGGCAGACTGAGAGAACCCACCCGGACAACGAGGGACCGCGCGAATGCCTGACAGCCGAAAGCCGATAGCTGACAGCCGACAGCCGAACGCTTCCTTCCGAGGAAGCATTAAGACCAGCCGCCGTATCGAACGCGGACTGGGCTTCCTTGCGCTCGTGGCGTTGTCGATGCTGTTTGCCACTCCGCTTGTCATTACGATCAGCGACAGTCTGAAGAGCTTCATCGAGATCTACCAGGTGCCGCGGGTGTGGATCCCCAAACCGCCGCAGTTCGTGAATTTCGTCGCCATCTTCGAGGTGCTGCCCTTCCACAAGTTCTTCTTCAACACCTTCTGCATTACCATACTCGCCTTGATTGGTCAGGTGGCCAGCGCGTGTCTGGTGGGCTACAGTTTCGCGCGGTTGCGGTGGCCGTTCCGCGACTTCTTCTTCGTGCTCCTGCTCAGCACCATCATGTTGCCGCCTCAGATCACCATGATCCCCGTGTTCATCATGTTCAAGCAGATCGGCTGGGTGAACACGTGGTATCCGCTGATCGTGCCGGCCTACTTCGGCGGTGGCGTGTTCAACATCTTCCTCATGCGCCAGTTCTTCAAGACCATCCCTGTGGCCCTCGAAGATGCCGCCAAGATCGACGGGTCGTCCACGCTACGGACCTTCTTCACCATCATGCTGCCCCTGGCCAAACCCGCCATCGCCACCATCTGCGTCCTCGGCTTCATCGGCTACTGGAACGAATTCCAGAACGCCCTGATCTACCTAAACGACTTCACCAAGTACCCCATCAGCATGGGCATCTACATGTTCAAGAGTTCCGAAGCCATGTTCGCCCACTACATCATGGCCGCAAGCCTCACCGCCGTCGTCCCCGTGGTCATCCTCTTCTTCGCTGCCCAGCAGTACTTCGTCAAAGGCATCGTCCTCACCGGCATCAAAGGCTAGATGCAACGCTTCACTCGCCACAACGCAACGCCTGCGAAACGGATACGTAACGGTCTTCGTCTCGTGTAACGCCGCCTCTACTGTCTTCAAGAATCGTTCTTTTGGAGTCCAAGTCTTTCCAAAATAAGGACTTGTCCATTCCGTCCACTTCTTCCTGTCCACCCAGCCCATTCTTGGCCCAGAACCTGCTCTATCTCATGTGCAAGTTGAGACGACAGCCAAGGAGATTCGGCCCATGCCCCTGTTCACGTACGAATGCGGAGATTGCGGAAATACCTGGGAGTTGCTGGCGCGTTCCAGTGAGGTTGCGAAAACGTGCCCGGCTTGCGGAAGTGAGAACACCCAGCGCGCCGCATCGGCATTCGCATGCGGAACCGCGAAGTCGGCGAGCAGTGGAGCATGTTCGACAGGGTGTTGCCCCTTCGCTTCATAGCGAAGGCCGAGGGCACCACGGGAGGTAGTAGAGCCATGATGATACTTCAGACAGTGACATTCATAGCCGTCGGCGCAGTGGCGGGCGGATTGCTCGGCAGCACACGCAGTTGCCCGGACGGCGGATGCCCCCTCACCGCGACGCCCAAGCGCGGCGCGCTTTGGGGTGGGACCCTCGGCCTCCTGATGGCCCTGTCCTTCGGCATTGCCCCCCAGGCCAGCCAGCCTTCGGCGCAGGCCCTGGACCCCAACGAACCGTCGGCGCTCACGGACATCCGGTCCGAAGAAGAATTCGCCAAGACCGTGTTGGCCGCCGAAGGCAAGGCCGTGGTGTACTTCCACGCTGCCTGGTGCGGCGCATGCAAGCAGTTCAAACCCATCATCAACGCCGTCGCCCGCGACCATGCCGACACCAACGTGTTCGCATCGGTCAACACCGACCGCAACCGCGGCATCGCCGAAGAATACGGCGTCCAATACCTGCCCACGACCGTCGTACTCGAAAACGGACGCGAAGTGAAACGC
>JAAEQP010001877.1 GCA_024231375.1 bacterium
GGGATTTCTACGATTTCGTGCAACCAGCGCCGGGACGCATCGGCGTGCTGATCGGGGATGTGAGCGGCAAGGGCGTGCCGGCAGCGCTTACGATGGCGCAGTTGTTGGCCGAATTTCGATTGAGGGCGCAGCACATCGAGTCGCCCGCCGAGGTGTTGAAAGCGCTCAACGCGGATTTGGTGGGGCGGAGTCAGTTTGGCTCCTTCTGCACCCTCAGCTATATCACTCTGGACCTCAACACGGGAACGGCCGCATGTGCGAATGCGGGGCATCCCGCTTCCGTGCATGTTTCCGATGGAAACGCGGAATCCTTTGGTGGCGCGTCAGGCTTTCCACTGGGCATCGTGCCGGAGGGGGCGTGGACTGATGAGTACCTGCATTTGCGGCCAGGGGATGGCTTGTTGTTGTACACGGACGGCATCACGGAGGCCCGCACGCACCGGCAAGGTGAGGTGACCTTGGCGGACGTGGTGGAGTATGGTGAGGAGCGGTTAACCTGGGTGGCTGAGCAGGCGATGCGTGCAGGCCCGAAGGCGCTGATCGACGCGGTGAACAAGGACGTGCTGCAATTCTGCGCACCCGACGCGCCCCACGATGATTGCACCATGATCGCCATGAGGTACTTGGGATGAAGCCAGAGGACATCCACGTTGAATTGAAGTCCGATGCGCGCTTGTTGCAGTCGGTGCGCGGGCTTGTGACGGGGTACGTCGTCTCTCTGGGTTTTTCGGAGGGGAAGGTGGAAGATATTGTGCTGGCGGTGGATGAGGCGTGCAGTAACGCGATTCGCCACGCCTATTGCGGATGTCCTGATCGGTGCTTGACGCTGAGTCTCACGCGTGCAGGGAAGAATCTGGAGATTATGATTCGCGATAGTGGCAAACCGGCGCCTGCGGAGCGTGTGGCGCCTCCACGGGCTTCACGGGGCAAGAAAAGGGACGTCACGCCCGGCGGGTTGGGCATTCCGCTGATGCACCGGGTGTTTGATAAAGTGGACTTTGAGCGCGGGCGGACCCGCGGCAATTGTGTGACCTTGCGTTTGAGACTGCCCCGGCAAGGCAAGGCGAAGCGCAAGCGGAAATAGGGAGGTTTCCAGATTCAGGCTATGGCGTTACGAATCGACACAGAGAATGTAGACAAGAAATGCTTGCTCCGCGTGGAAGGCGAGGTGGACCTGTACAGCTCACCGGATTTGCGCGACGCGGTGACGAAGGTGATCGCCAAGGCCCAGGGTCCGGTGGGCGTGGACTTGGCGGGTGTCTCGTATATGGATAGTTCGGGCGTGGCTACTCTGGTGGAGGGACTGCAGCTCTCGGGGAAGCATGGCGTGGAATTCTCCTTGGTGGCGCCGTCGCATGCGGTGTCGAAGGTACTTCAGTTGTCGCGACTGGATTCGCTGTTTCGGATACGGGATGCCCACTAGATGAGCGCGCTCGTGATAGTCGTGGGAACCACCGGCCGCGTGTCGTTGAACCTTCTCTATGCTATGGCACGGGTCTGTGTGCTCACTGTCGACACCTTGCACTGGTCGCTCGTGGCGCCACTGACGGGCAAAGGCCTTCGGGTGCGCAGCACGACGCGCCACTTTGTTGAATTCGGGGCTCACTCCCTGCCTGTGGTGGGACTTGTGTGTTTTCTCATCGGGGCCATCA
>JAAEQP010001878.1 GCA_024231375.1 bacterium
CCACCGCCGATGAAGATCTCCAGCGGCGACTTCAACGAGTTCACTTCGAACGCGTACCCCGCGCCGAGTCCGTCCATCATCAACCGCAACCCCTGCTTATCGTACATCCAGGAGTTCGTGAACTGCCCTTTGGACAGCATGCCCGTCTCCGGATTCTTGAACGTCACGATGCCCGTGCAGAAGTCTTCCGCCGGTGTCTTGGCATAGTCCACGCCCATCCGGTCCAGGAGATCCTTGCGCTGGTCAGGCTGGCCCCATTTCAACAGCGACGTGTCGCAACTCACCGAGATCGGCTGCAGGAACCGCGGGTCTTTTCCGATGGGCGTCAACACGAACCACGAACACGCGATGCTGTGGCACGCCATATCCGACAACACGCCGCCGCCCTGGCGCGTGGGATCCCAGAACCACGGTTCATGCGGACCCGCATGCTCCTCGGCGCTCCGTGCAAGGGTGAGCGGTCCCATGGCCTTCTGGGCGGGTTCGAGCTGTTTCAGCGCCGCCTTGATGGGCTTCATGTGAATCTGGTTTTCCCAATACGACGTCGGGAGCCCCGCTTCCTTGCCCAACTTCACGATTTCCATCGCCTCGGCCACCGTCCGGCCCAACGGCTTCTCGCAGATGATGCCCTTCAACGGCGCACCCGCCTTCACCGCATCCACAATCTGCCCGACAATGTCCACACGCACATAATTCGGCACCAGCACCGCCACCGCATCGCAGTGGTTGCACAACTCCGCCACGCTCGGGTACACCACACAGTCGCCCACACCGTTCGCCTTCGCAAACGCCGACAACTCCTCCGCACCCTTCAGCGCATGGACCCCGGCCAGTTCCGCGCCCCGCACGCCCTGCAGCGCCGTCGCCTGAAACTTCGCGATGAACCCCGCGCCAATGAATCCCAGTTTGAACGGTTCCATGGTGTCAATCTCCTTCCGGCTTGTTGGCATGACAATCCCCGTCCCCGCGGGGGTACAGCTCCTCGATTATACCCACCAACGCCCCATCCGACAACGGTCTCCACACGACCCAATGGACATCCTTGAGCGCGATATCTATTCTGAACAGGATTTGATGGGGGGCCAAGCACAAGGCAAGGAGACGCACGGGTGAAGACAACAGCCAGGTTCATGACGATTGCGATGGCGGTGGTGACCCTTGCCTTGGCGGCCGCCGCCCAGAAGACGGCGAAGGGCGTGGTGTTCAACGACGCCAACGGAAACGGCCTGCGGGATGGGGGAGAGGCCGGTATCCCGGACGTGTCCGTGTCCAACGGCGTCGATGTGGTGACGACGGACGCCTCGGGCGCATGGTCGTTGCCTGTGGACGACGATACGACCTTGTTCGTCATCAAACCGCCCCACTGGGCCGTGTCCCTGGATGCGCACAACCGTCCTCGCTACTTCTACATCCACAAACCCGAGGGTTCGCCTGCCTTGGCCGTGCCCGGCGTCGCCCCAACTGGCCCCTTGCCCGCATCCGTGGACTTCGCCCTCACGCGGAAGCCCGAGCCTGAACGGTTCACGACCGTCTTCCTCGGCGACCCCCAGGCCCGCGGCATGCGCGAGGTCGGTTTCGTCACCCACGACGTGGTGGATGAACTCATCGGGACGGATGCCGCCTTTGTAGTCACGCTGGGCGACATCGTGGCCGACGACGCGGGCTTATTCGACCCCATTAGCCAGATCGTCGGAAAGATTGGGCCGCCGTGCTACTACATCTTCGGCAACCACGACACCAACCGGGACGCGACCGAGGACAAGTACCGCGACGAAACCTTCGAACTGGTCTTCGGACCGCCGGCGTACGCGTTCGAGGTGGCCAACGTGGCGTTCATCGCGTTGAACAATGTGTTCAAGCAACCCGGTGCGGCTCGGGGCACCCATTTCCCCGACGACCAACTCGCCTTCGTCCGCAACTACCTGGAACACGTGCCCGAAGACCGGCTCGTGGTGCTGATGATGCATGTGCCCGTCGTCGGATGCAGGAACCGCGATGCCCTGTACCGCATCATCGAGAACCGTCCCCACACCTTCTCCGTCTCCGCGCACGCCCACGAACAGCACCAGAAGTTCTTGACCGACGAGGACGGTTGGCGTGGCGCAACCCCGCACCATCATCTCGTGGCCCCGACGGTGAGCGGCTGCTGGTGGTGCGGCACCTTCGACGAGGTCGGCATTCCCCATGCCACCATGAACGACGGCGCGCCCAACGGTTACACCTTCATCACCTTCGACGGCAACCGCTATTCGTTCCGCTTCAAGGCCGCGCGCCGTCCCGCCGACTATCAGATGAATATCTACGCGCCTGACGAAATTGCCCTCGACGCTCTCAGCAAGACCGAGGTGCTCGTGAACGTGTTCATGGGCAACGAGAAATCGAAAACGGAACTGCGTCTCGGCGATGGGCCATGGCTTCCCATGGACCAAACCACCACCACCGACCCCGAAATCCTGCGGATGCACGAGCAGAATCCCGCCCTTAACGAAGAGGTCTTTGGGTGGGAAATGGACGCCCCCAGCAAGACCCGGCACATGTGGCGGAGCACGCTTCCTGCAACGGTCGACGCAGGTGCCCATACCCTCACCGTGCGCACCACCGACATGTTCGGCCAGCAATGGAGCGCCCACCGCATTATCCGCGTCGTGCCCTAGACCCCGCAGCCACACGATTCAGACTCCCCGTCCATCACGTCCATTCCGGTCCATACCGTCCATTTCCCGCCTCACACCCCTTGCCGCCCCAGCCAAAACGGCGCATAATGACGCGTAAGGGCTATGACACCACGCTCAACGGAGACTCGCGCCATGTTCCACGACATACCCGAAGCCATACTTGGCCGCATGCACGAACTGGAGACCTGGGACTTCCGCGACCGCCAGGACGGCACCCCGCGCATGAAGCGTCTCCGCCAAATCCCGCCCGAGACGGGTCGCTTCCTGGCTATACTGGCCGCCACCGCGCCGGAAGGCGACATTGTGGAGATCGGCGCCAGCGCAGGCTATTCGGCGCTATGGCTTTCTCTGGCATGCCGGGCGACGGGACGATCCATGACGACCTACGAAGTGCTGCCCGACAAAGTGCGGCTTGCCCACGAAACCTTCGCCGAGGCTGGCGTGGACGATATCGTACACCTCCGGCACGCCGACGCGCGCGTCCATCTCGACGAGCATCCCCGCGTCGGATTCTGCTTTATCGACGCCGAGAAAGAGGTCTACGCCGACTGCTACGAGGGTGTGGCTCCGCGCCTGGTATCGGGCGGGCTTCTAGTCGCCGACAACGTGATCAGCCACAAGGAAGAGCTGCGCCCGGTTGTCGAACAGGCCCTCAACGATCACCGAGTCGACGCCGTGGTCGTTCCCATCGGAAAAGGTGAACTCGTCTGCCGAAAACTCTAGCCGCGTCTCGTCGCTGACCTTGGCGTTTTACCCTCTTCTGTAGCGCAGGCGTCTCGCCTGCATTCTTTCGCGAAATCCCGTGAAGATGCAGGCGAGACGCCTGCGCTACGAAGACCGCGCCACTGACGTGGCCGCAGGTGTCCTCCCCACGTGCGCGTAGCGACGGGGTGGCGGCGCGCTTCCGCGTGCCCGGCTCTGCGGAAGCAGACTGTAGGCACGCGCGAGGACCGGTTGTGGGACCGGCGCCCCCGCCGGTCTCTTCACTGAGTCCACTAGGTCCAGAGTTCTACCCAGCCAACGCCCCACCGAAGCGACCGCTAGAAGAAGCCGTCACCGGCTTCTTCGGATCGCGCCGTCCTCGGCGCGCACGAAGACAATCCCATTCGCGGTCTTGGCC
>JAAEQP010001879.1 GCA_024231375.1 bacterium
GTCCCATTATTGCCCTTCTTAGGGCAACAATGGGTGGCTGTCCCCCGCTTATCGCGGGCTACGCGCCACGGCTGAGACTCTTTCAACAACCCCGCTGTGCCAAGCGGGCGGACCTTTTCTGAACGGCCTTTCAGTCCCCTTGTCGCCTCATGTGGAGGAACTCATGCCATGTTGAACGACTGCTTCCCGCGCTACACCGACTTCGATCCGAAGGTGCCGGTGTGGTGCGTCACGCCCAATCGTCCGGGGTGCATTCACCGGTTCTTCGACACGTCGCCTATCAGTCCATCGGGCCGGTATCTGGCCGTGTTCCAAATGCCTTTCGAGGACCGTCGCCCCGAGCCGGGCGACGCGGGGAACGTCTGCATCGTCGATCTGGAGACCGGAGAGGTCCGCGTCGTGGCCGAGACCTGTGGATGGGAACCTCAGATGGGGGCCAACGTCAACTGGGGCGGGTCGGACCACGAACTCTTCTTCAACGACGTGGACACCACGACCTGGCAGCCCTTCGCTTGGAAACTCGACCCGCTGACTGGTGACCGCCAACGGATGGACGGCACGGTGTACCATGCGTCGCCCGACGGCCGGTGGCTGATTTCGTCGAACATGACGACCATGCGCAAGACACAACCCGGCTATGGCGTATGCATCCCCGACGACGCGGCACGGCGGAATGTGGGACCCGCCGACGACGACGGATTCTACCTGACGGATACCGATACCGGCGAAACGAAACTGTTGGTTTCGCTTCATGAACTGTTGAGCAAGGCGGACCCACCCGTCCGCATCGAGAACCCGGACATTCAGGAGATCTACGGGTTCCACAGCAAGTTCAATCCCCAAGGCGACCGCCTGATGCTGAGTATTCGGTGGTTCCCGGCGAAAGACGGGCCCCAGTGGGATCTATTCGGCACGGACCACTTGGCGGTGAGATTCGCCTGGGTGACCATGAAACTGGACGGAAGCGAGATGCATTGCGCCGTGGGCCCGGAAGAGTGGGAGAAGGGCGGCCACCATGCCGCATGGTTTCCTGACGGCAAACGGATCTCCATGAATCTCGCCATCGACCGCGAGTGCATGCGCTTCGTTCAGGTCAACGCCGACGGCAGCGGGCTGGGCAAGATTCTCGACGATGTGGAGGGTTCGGGGCACCCCACCATCCATCCCGATGGCCGACACCTGTTGACGGACACGTACACTTCTGAAGTCGTGGCCTTCGGCGACGGAACGATTCCCCTGCGCTGGGTCAATCTCGGCAACGGCACCGAAGAAACGATTGTGCGCATCAACACCCAGACCCTCTGCGGCGACGTGGCACTGCGCGTCGACCCCCATCCTGCATGGGACCGCACCTGGCGCTACGTTACCTTCAACGCCTTCGTCGACGGCACGCGCCGCGTCTACATGGCGGACATGGAAGCGCTGGTTTCGTAGCGGGGCGCGCAAGACAGGAGGATGAACACGTCCCCGCGCTCCGTTGAGCCCCCCGCTTGAGCCTGTTCAGCCGTTGAAGAAGCCACGTGCTTATCAGAGCAGGAGCGAAAAAACCGGGACTGTACCAAGCGAGCGCAGCGAGACGGGACTGTCCCTCGTCTTTTTCAGCGGGCTTCGCGAGAGGCCCGATCCTCCTCCAGCAACCCCTCAGTCCCCCTGTTGCCGCGCTCCTTCGTCCTCACTTTCGGTGGACAATGGCGGGTTCCGGCCTGGCGCGCAATTCTCTGGGCGCTGGTACTGGTTTGGGTGCGCGCACTATCTGAGGCTCCCTGAGTCCGTCCAGGCCAAGGCCGTCCCGCAACTCCTCCAGCCGAAGTTGCCGCGCCCAGGAGGCGACCCCCTCATTCGTCACGACGCCGCGCTCCGTTTCCCCGTTGCGCTCTCGCACCGAAGTCTTCGGCTCGAACCGCCATTTAGCCAAGTCCGGTACACGGTCGAGGGCCCCCAGGATGGCGAGGGATTCCATGGCAAGATAGGTGCACTCTTCGTTGGGGTTGATGAGGATGTTGGACTCGCGCACGTCGGACTGGAACCTGCCGCGCCCCTGGTGAAATCGCATGATGCCTCTGGTGCATGCGAGTTGGTCGATTCGGTCCAGCGCGTCCAGCGTCTGAAGCGCCCACAAAGCGCCCCGCGTCATGCTCATGTCGCACCAGCCGAAATGGAACAGGCCGTCCGCCTTGGCCACGTCCACCGGTGCATACCCGTCCCGGAGGGGCCAACCCGGCTTGACCTGGTGCTCAACGATGTACGCCACGAGGCGGTCGCCATCGACGAAATCCAGACAATCGAATTCGCGGAGACACGCCAGCCGCCAGGCAATGCGGTCCATCTCCACAAAGTGATAGTTCCCGCCCTGCGCCCTGACCTCGCCTCTGGAGGCGTCGTTCATCTTCTGGATTGCGTCGCTGCCAAGAGCTTCGAGCGCGGCACGCACGCTCTCTGGCGAGAACCCGATGTCGGCGAGTTCTTGCTTCGTCAGGACGCCGCTGGAAATGACGTTGTAGAGGGCGCGCGGTTGGCTCAACGCAGCGCGCACCCTCTCGGGTATGTTCTTTCTGTTGCCGTTGGTCAGATAACCCACCACGGCCGACTTGTATCTCTCACCTACCTCCGGTCCGAAGAACGCCATCGGCGGATGCGCCTGGGCTCGTAGGAGGATCGAGAACTCGCCTCGACCTGATTCTGCCCACTCATCGATCTCGGCAAGCGCCATTTCGCGGGAGATCGTCCGCGGCCAATGCGGCTGTCTGCCTCCGGTGAACGCGCCGGTCGTCAGCATGACGGTCAGCATCACAACCGCCGCGCCGATGGCAAGAGCGCCTCGCACCTTATGTGCGCGGGATTCGGCGGGAGGCCGGACGAACACGGACGCGTCGCCCTCGGGCTGGAGGAGCGATTCCGCCTCGTCCGCCCGTCCGCCCAGGAAGAGACCGAGAGCGGTGGCGGCCACATCCGCGACCGCGTTCTCGAGGGCGGCGGGATCGACAACGTTGCTCTCGGAAAGCTTGCGCAGATCGCGAAGGTCCCGCGCGCCGAGCTGTGTCTCGCACTGCCCGTCGAAGTCGATTCGGATCCTCGAGTTGACCCCCGTCACTCCGAAGAACTGAGTTGCACTCATCTTCACGGGCGGCAGGAACAGGACGACGCCCGTATTCGTGATGCGGTAGTCGCGCAGAAGGAAGCGGTCGCCCAAGTAACGGATGAATGCCAGGGCCTGGGTCTGCGTGACAGGTCTTGGCTCCACGTGTTCCGGAGCGCCCAGCAACCCCCGCGCCTGACGCAGAAACAAATTGTAGTCGTGCCGGATGGGCGCGGTCTTGTTGGTGTGATAGAGGGTGATGTTCAACACCAGCAGGGCCGCGAAGAAGGTCCAGAACGGCGCATGGCAGAACCCCATCAGCACCGACACGACGAGAAACGTCGCGCTCGCAAGAACTTGCCCATAGGCGAAGGGCGAACGGTTGACGCGCAGAAAACGGGCCGTCTGCCATGTGCCGAACGCGCAGAGCGGTATCAGAAGCCTGAACAAGAACACCGGGCCGAGGCGAGCGGTCACCGTGATCGAAATCAAGAGGGTCGGGACGGTGACCAGGACGAGCGCAACAACATTGCCGCGAATGACGGTCTTGCGGAAACCACGCCCCGTCCCTGGCGCGAGATTGTCGGCTTCCAGCTTCCCTAGCCACCCGTGGAAAGCAGCTGCGACCACCCCTTGAAACAGCCCAAACCAGAGGAGAAGCATCCATGGCACGGATAGCAGCGCGGCCACGGCCGTCGAAGAAGAACCACCCCCGACCGTAAGGGACGTAGCCGGCAGGAGCGCCATGACCCCGGTCTTGAATCCCTTGCGCGGTTCCAGGTCGGCAAGCGACGATTCGAGGCGCTCTTCCAGCTTCCCGCGCAGCACGGTTCGTGCCCGGTGCAGGCGGGTCTTCATAGCGGTTTCGGAAATGCCCAAGGCCGTGGAGGCTTCCCTGACGCTCTTGCCTTCAATGTAGAAGAGCACCAGGCATTCGCGATGGGTGGACGGCAAGGAGGACACGGTCCGCCGAAGCGTTTCGCTCAGGGATTTGGCCTCGTCACCTTCCGGAGCCACCTCCTCGGATGCGGGCTGTTCAAGCCGCCACCGTTCCCTTCGGGCCAGTTCGCGCTTGTGCCGACGCAACATTGACGTGCTGACGTTGCGCGCGATGCGCCCGAGCCAGGCGCCAAACTTTTCCGGGTTCCGCAACGCGCGCAGATAGCGGAACGCCTTCACAAACGTTTCCTGGGCGGCGTCTTCGCAGAGGGTGGCGTCGCCAAGCCGGCTCCAAGCGATCCCGTAAACCATGTTCTGGTAACGGTCTACCAGCTCGGAGTAGCGTTCCGTCTCGCCGTTTCGCACGGCCTCGATTACTGGGGCGTCGGACATGAGTGTGTGCATCCTCTCCGGATTCGTGTCTGTTCTACACGAAAAGACGCCACGAAGCACAGAAGGTTACATCGAAATGCGGTTGAACGGGACGACCGGCTAAGGAATACTCGGGTCCTGACGCAGCGTACACCCTATGGAGAATCCGTCAGCGTGTCATCGTTCGATTCGAAATCGCACAAGGGCCGGGGCGCGGGAGGCAACCCCGCGAACCGGTTTGACGAGATCGCCTACGAGGCGGACCCGGACTGGGACGCCCGCGACGAGCCGGGACCTCGGACGGTGTTTCTGAAAGACGCCACGAAGAAGGTCTTCAGCCGGAACGACAGTCCAGACATCCCTGCCGACACGACGTGCAATCCCTACCGGGGATGCGAGCACGGGTGCATCTATTGCTACGCGCGACCCACCCACGAGTACCTTGGGTTCTCGGCCGGACTGGATTTCGAGACGCGCATCGTGGTGAAAGAGAACGCGCCCGCCCTTATTCGCAAGGAGTTTATGTCGCCCCGCTGGGACCCGCGGCCCGTGGCGTTCTCGGGCGTGACCGACCCGTATCAACCCATCGAGCGGCGGCTCCAACTGACGCGTCGATGCTTGCAGGTGTTCGCCGAGTTCCTGAATCCCGTGACCATCATCACCAAGAACCGGCTCATCGAACGTGACATCGACTTGCTGCGTCATTTGGCCGACTACCAGGCGGTTTCGACGGCGGTGACCATGACCACGCTCGACAAAGGCTTGAACCGCATCCTCGAACCGCGTTCGTCGTTGCCGCGGCAACGGCTGGAAACGATCGCGCGGTTGGCCGAGGCAGGCATTCCCGTGGCCGTGCTGGTGGCGCCCGTGATTCCAGGATTGAACGACGAGGAGATCCCTGCGTTGTTGAAAGCGGCGGCCGATGCGGGTGCGCGGAGCGCGGGAACTGAGGTACTGCGGTTGCCCCACGCGGTCGCGCCGTTGTTCGAAGACTGGCTCGAACGCCACATGCCTGACCGGAAGAGCAAGATTCTGAACCGTATCCGCGCCATGCGTGGCGGGAAGCTCAACGATTCCCGGTTCGGCTCGCGAATGTCGGGGGAGGGGTTATTCGCCGAACAGATAGCCAACCTGTTCGTGGTGGCGGCCCGCAAGTACGGGATCGACCAGCCTGACGCGCCATTGTCCGCGGAATCGTTCCGTCGGCCTGGGGGACGGCAGCTCTCGCTGTTCGACTGAAGGGGGCGGGACTTGCCCGACGAGCATCCGAGCGGCGAGGAATGTGGACACCCACCCGCGGCGAACCCGTCTCGGAACAGATAGAACATCGGGCGGCAGGCGCCGCATCAATCGGCCAGATACCGCCGCAACGCCGTGGCCAGGTCCACCCCAAAGGCACGGGCGCGGTCCGGCGTGACCGTTGCGCCGCCCGCGTTGGCATAGGCGATCTCGATGGTGCTCGCCAGGCGCACGCCCTCCTGTTCCCCCATCCACGCACTGGACGACTTCCCTGCCGCGTAGTTCTCGGACGTGTTCCACTCCTTGCCGAAGGGCAGGTTGTCGGCCGCCGCGTAAGGCAGTGAATCACTGACGACGTCTTCCAGGATCGCGCCGAACCGCATCTGCTCGGCCCAGATAGCCTCGTTCCGGCTACCCACCAGGTAGACCGTCTCGTTGCGGCCGCCGCGAATGTAGGGGCAATGCAGGTCCAGCCCCACCCGCAACTTGCCATCCGACCAACCTGGTACGAATGCGCGCAGAGCCGCCGTCGATGCGTAGATGCTGTCCCCAGCATAGTCGCGGTTGTGGTCGTGGGGTTTGCGGTTCTTGCCTTGGTCCCCGTCCTCCACGCCATCCTTGTCCATGAACGGCACGGCCAGCACCTCCACGTGGTCGCGGAACCACGCGCCGTCGTCCGTGTCGGCCAGAATCGTCGTCAGCATGCCCTCCAGCGTGTAGCTGGCCATGGACTCGCAGGCATGGTGCCGGCACGTGAGCAACACGCGGTATTCAGGGTCGCCATCCAGCTTGCCCACGCGAACGCGTTCCACGGCACGGCCCTTGCCCGTCGCTGCGAGTGTCTCGACGGCCACGTTCGGGTTGCCGGACAGCCCCGCCGCGAACCCGCGCCAATCCTCTTCCAGATAGGGAATGGCAAACGCGAACCGGACCGCGTCGGCATCCGCCGCGAAGGCGTACGTGAAGGTCACGCCCTTCTCGACGGCTTCGACCGCGTCCATCCCCAGCCAGGTCCACGTGTGGCCATCGTCCACACTGACCGCGGGCCCGCGCGTGCCCATGACGTTCCGGTTCGTGAAGTGGAACGTCAGCGTTCGCCCCGCCGCGCCCCGCACCCGGAAGTTCCAGTAGAACCACCACCCTTCCGTATCCCGTAGATCCTGATGGAGGTAGACCGTGTCGCCCTCCATGCGCTCAGACACGACGTTCCCACCCGGATAGTCGCAATCGATAACAGGACCGGACGGGGCCGCATGCAGGTGTACGAGGGCTGCGATCATCACACTGGCCATGTCGTCGTGTCTCCCCTTCGATGCCGCGGATTCATGCGCGAATCATACACTGAAGCACGCCACGCAGCCAGATAGACCGCCACTCGGCGAGAGCACCCCTCCCCCGTGTCATTCTGAACGAAGTGAAGAATCTCATTCACCCGGCGACTGTTCTGGAGTGCGAGATGCTTCGTTTGACTCAGCATGACGGATCGGGCGTGCCCCGTCACCGGACACAGACCCATCATGTCATCCTGAGCGAAGTCGAGGAATCTCGCGCACCGGGACCCACGCACACACCGACGCTGCAGCCCTCTTCGGCAGGCCCGGTCTCCGTCATTCCGAGCGTAGCCGAGGGATCTCAGTCGCCCGTTCAATACAACACGAAGGCCTGCACGGCCGTCGGACCCAGCACCAGCGAACGGTCGAACGATGTGGACGCCTTGTCCATGGATTCGCGGCCGCCTTCGCGGACGAGGTCGATGGCGATCTCGGGACCGGCGAGCCCGTACTCCTTGGTGTCGCAATGCCACGTGAATTCGATGGACTCATCGGTCGAATTGGCGAAGATGAAGGCAACCGCACCCGATTCGGCCTGCCAAGCGGCGCATTGTAGCGCGGAATCCGTGACGGGCCAATCGCCGCTCCATGCCCAGTTGGCCGTGACTTCGGGGATGTCTCCGGAGACGCGCGGGGGACGCGCCATCTGGCCGCGGGCCAGGTGGTCGATCAAGTGGCTTCGGATGCGCGCGCATCGGCGGATGTAGGCGGCCGCCTTGGGTTGCGTGTCGATCAGTTCCACGCCGCACCACCCGAGTTGCTCGCCGAACACCAATGCTTGGGCGGTCTTCATGCGGTGGGCCAGCAGGTCTTTCCCTTTGTAGGCGCGTCCGAACAACTGCACCTTGCCGCCGTAGACGGCTGCGGCGGCGGGCACGGCGTTCTGGTATTGAAAATGCCACGTAAGGTAGCCGTCGAAGACGTGGAGGAAGGGTTCCGCATTGCATTCGGTGGTCAGCATCTTGTCGGGGTACTTCTCGGCCATGGTCGCTTGCAGTGCGGTCAGCATGGGCCAGTACCCGTCGCGCGTCCACCAGTGCCCGCCGGCGAGCGGATGGCCGTGGGACGCGTCGTAGCACAGAACCGGCGCGGCCGCGGCCACCTGATCGATGTAGACTCCGTCCACGTTGCATTCGGGTCCCACTAGGCGCAACACGATCTCGTGCATTTTGTCGTGCCACACTTTCTGCGTGGGGCACATGGGCGCCAGGTCCTGAGGATTGCTGCCATAATGCTCGATGTAGGGTTTGCCGTCGCGCTGTTTGGTAACGCCGGGCAAGGCCACGGTCTCGAAGTCGTCGGTGTCGGAATCCCAGAGCCGTCCGTTGATGTAGGGCATCACGCGGACGCCCGCGGCCTGCATGTCGGCGACGCCTTTGGCGAACTCCGGCTTCGCGGGGAAGTAGTGGGGATAGTCGTTGTCGAAAGGAATCTCGTGCCACGAGTACCAGTGGACGGCTGTCGGCACTCCCATGAAATCGGCGTACTTCTTCACCAGACCCACGGCTTGCTGGCGGGTGCCGCTGCACAACCCCCAAACACAGACTTCTTCCATCCAGTCCGGCGTGTCGGACCGGCCCCAAGACCCTCGTTCGGGCCACCACTCCGCCTCAGCTTCGACCCAGGCGCGGTATCTTTGGGCGGCGTCGAACCAGTCCCCGTGGAGCGGCTCCACATGCACCCAACCGGGATGGCTGAAATCGTTCCCCGGCACGGTGGCGTCGGGTGCGGGCCATTCGATGGAGGCTTCCGCGGCGGCGCCGTTGGCGACCAACCCTGCGCGGAGGGTCTTGGTCGAGGCGTAGGGGTCGTGGGAGGCCACGTAGACGCCGCAATCGGGGTCGTAACAGGCGAGATAGGGCAACGATCCCCACCCGCTCGGGTAGCTGGCGTTGCACGACACGCCTTTGAGCAACGGCTGCGGCGCCAACGCACCGGCCACGGTAGGCACGAAGAAGGTGTCGTCCTCGGCGCTATCGCCCAAGGCGCCGATGGCGACACGCGGGAAGGCCACGCGCAATATCGACACGGTGTCGGAGTCGTTCGCGATGGACAGACGCAACGCGCCGTCCTGTGCAACGACCGTTGCCGTGAGTCCAGCAGCCTCCTGTTCGCCGACCCAGACGATTTGCGCGGGTTCGAGGTCCGCCTTGAGCGACGCCGTGAACGGCCCCTCGCGGTTGTCCCAATGATACGCGGTGCCGTCCGTGGATTCGGCTTCAATACTCCACAGGGGCCACGCGATGCCGGACACGAGTTCGCGCCCCTTCTTCGAGTCATAGACGCTGGCCAGTGAGCATCCGTCTTCGGTCGAACCCCACATGCGGATGACGCCGTCTACCGACATGGAAGCGTATCCGCCGCCCGCGAGCGTACATACGCGTTCAAGAATGCCGCCCACGTCCGGCGGGGATTCCAGGGCCACGCCCAACTCCTGAAGCGCCGCCTGCCCCTCGCGCAGATGGCCGGGCCCGAGCAGGCTGCGTTCGATACACGACAGCCACCAGCCGAACGGGCTCGCGCCCGCGGCCTTGACCCCGGTCCGGACATGGGTGAGCGCCTTCTCCACGGCGGGTGTGCTCAGGGCCACCTGGGCGCCCGCCGTCCGTGCCGCCGCAAACGCCTCCAGCCGGTCCAGCGTGTCAGGCCGCGAATCGGCCCAGAACGTGCAGGCAACGTCGTATCGTGTGGAATCCCATGACGTCCATGGACCGTGGATGTAGCTGCCGTAAGCGCCTGATCCGGAATAGAACTTCACCTGGTTCGTCACCAAGCCCAGCACGTTGGCGCCATCGGTTACAGCGCCCCACTTGGCCGTGTTGGCGGATTGGTTGTCCGTGTCGAAGGCGCCGGACTGGCGTGGCATGCTGCCGGTCCAGGTGGGCAGGGGACGTCCATTGAACTGCCACTGAAGCAGATGGTGCTCGCTCCAAGACGCAGGCGTCGCCTGTTCACACCGGGCCGTGACTTCCACGGCTGGCGAGCCGACGCGGTAGGCGAATCGGTACACGGCCTGGGGTTGTGACGCTGGCCAATTCTCGCCCTCGACGTACCGGGCGCGCGCTTCGACCACGATCTCCAGGGGGCCTTTCCGCACCGCCTTGACGGAGGCCTTTCGGTCGTTGCGCAGAAAGAACTGGCCGCGGTCCTTGTCGTAGAGGCGGTCAAACATGTCGAACCCGTCAAAGGTCTTGCCCGATGCGAGGAAGGTGATGCGCGATGGCAGACCACCCTCGGCGGCGGGATCGTGGACGATCTCGGCGAATCCGTTGTTCACGATGACGCGGCCGTCCTCGCGGCGGAGTGTGAGTGGGGGCAAGGCGTCCAGAAAGGTTGTGGCATCGCCGGGCGGCGGGATGTGCAGACCATAGAGCTGCACGCGTCCTTTGCGGACGCCTTCGGGCAGGAGCAACACGGCGTCCGTGCGGTCGCCGTCGACGGTCATCTGGGCGACGAGGGGTTGAAGAATGCCGTTCACTTCGA
>JAAEQP010001880.1 GCA_024231375.1 bacterium
CGAACGGGTCCATGGATCTTCCTCCATGAACGCATGGCAGGATGGACGGGTATCGGGTACAATCCCGGTAGACCGCCGCATGTTCACGCATGCGTCCGGTTTAGGCTCTCGTGGGTGTGACAGCACCTACGGGAGCCGTTTCTATGTCAAGCGGTCACTATGGCCGCTTAGTGCCTCTGAATAGCGCGCGGTTGTGGGCCTCACGGTCCTCGGAGCAGTGAACTTCAATAGTCTTCGGCGCGGTCGTCGCGGATTCGACGTACAGTCGCCACGCGCGGCCAAAGATGCGGATATGGCCGCCGTCCGTCGTGTGGGATTGGACTTCACCAGACGCGCACAGGGCGCGGATACGGCGCCTGTCGACGCCCGTTAGCTTCGCCAGCCGGGTCGGTGTGTATTCAAAGAGATCGTCGATGACTGTGTGCGTGTTCTTGTCGATCATGATTCCCCCCTAGGTCTGGCGCGGCATCAGCCGCCCCCACCCCTATCGACTACCCCTTGCGCGACCAAGTTCTCGTCCGCGTCGAATACCGCGAACCCCGTGAAGCCGCGCTCGTGCGCCTCGGCGCCTACGGACTCCAGGAACCGGCCACGCCACCATTGCCGCACATCCTCGTTGGGATGCGCGAACATCGTCGCCTCGTGGCGGTTCAAGACGCGGATTAGGGCTTCGGGTCGCGTGGTCATATGCGGTTGATGTCCTTGTCGCCGGATGTCAACCCGGCATAGTGACGTTCGCAGACTCGGACGCTGTGCCCCAACCATTGTGCCGCTTTGAAGATCGCAACGCCGTTCTGAACGAGCATGCTGCCGAACGTTCGGCGCAGTCTTTGGAACGGGTCGCGGTCCGTCAGTTCCGCCTCCCCCAGCGCCGTCTGTAGCGCCTTCACACACTCGAACCGGTAGCGCCACTTGCCGCCGTTGTCGTGGTCAGTCTCCAGGACGTAGCCCTCGGCCTTCCTGTGTGGCCCCAGCGCCGCCACGATGCGCCTGTGCATGGGAACGTCGCGCTCGTCGTCGGTCTTGATGCGGAAGTCGTCGGACGCCCGGATACGGATGACGGGTGCAGCCTCGTCGAATACAAGATTCTCCCACCGCTGACAGGCCATCTCGGCCCGCCGCAACCCCCCGTATCCCATGAGCAGGATCGCCCAATGCAG
>JAAEQP010001881.1 GCA_024231375.1 bacterium
CGGCGATCGGCGTGATCGACGACTCTGCCCATGCGAAGCAAGGCAAGCATACGCCGGGTGTGAAGCGGCAATGGTGCGGCGAGCGTGGCAAGCGGGAGAACTGCGTGGTCGGTCAGCACCTGTTGTACACCGACAACGACACAGACAATCCGTTCAGCTGCGTGGTGGCGAGCGACCTGTACCTGCCGGAAGACTGGGCGGACGATCGTCCGCGGTGTCAGGAAGCCGGCATCCCCGACGATCTGACGTACCGACCCAAGTGGCGGATCGCGCTGGATCAGGTGGAAGAAGTCATCGGCGATGGCGTGCGGTTTTCGTGGCTGACGTTCGACGAGGACTACGGCAGTGTGCCGGCCTTCTGGTTCGGTCTGGACCGACTGGGTCAGCGTGGGATTGGCGAAGTGCGAGCGAACTTCCGGTGTTGGCCCACCCGGCCGCACTGTCGATCGACCCAGGCCGCCCATGCCTCGAAGCGGGTGGACAACGCGTGTCGGTACAGCCCGGTGTTCGCGCGGCAGAAGTGGCGTCGGCTCACGATCAAGGACACGACGCGGGGGCCGATGGTGTGGGAGATGAAGACGGCGCGGGTGCATCTGGTGGACGCGTCGGGGCCGGTGTCGCAACCGACGGACCGGCAGTACTGGTTGATACTGGCCCGCAATCCGGCGACGGGGGAGATCAAGTACTTCGTGAGCAACGCCTCGGCGAAGACGTCGCTGTCGGATATGCTGCGGGTCGCCTTCGCTCGCTGGCACGTGGAGAAGTGGTTCGGTCGGGCGAAGCAGGAGGCGGGGTTTGGGGCGTTCGAGGTGCGGACATACACGAGTCTGATTCGGCACTGGCTGTCGTCGCGGATGGCGATGTACTTTCTGGCCGCCGAGACACAGCGGTTTCGGGGGGAAAAACCCGCACGTCACGCTTGAGCAGATCGCCGACGCGGCCAACACCCTGGCCACCGTGCTCTGGAAGCATCCGCGCCACTCGCCATCCCACATCGCCGCCTGTTGCCATTACTACCAGGATCGAAATGAAACGTCATACCGAAGCCGACAGAAACGCGGAAGACGCTCGAAGAGAAAGTAGCGCTGTCATAGGGGATAGGGCGGCCTACAGCCCCCGCCCTTCCCTCTATCGAGGGGGCGGGAGCGGCCACCCTGGCTGAAGGTGAAATCGCAGAAGACGGTGGCGCGACGGTGCCGATTGCCGAGGTGCTCGGTCTCGTGGATCCCACCCAGGGCGACTCGGCGACGGGAGGTGGAGCATGACCATCTCCACTGGCCAACTGGACGCGGTTCACCGAGACCGTGGCAGATTGATTGCGGCACTCAAGGAAGCCGGGGCGAAGATCACGGGTTCGGCGGTGCGCTGCCCATTCCACGACGACAAGCATCCCTCTGGTTCGGTCCATCAGAGTAAGGGCGGCGCGTGGTTGTACACCTGTCAGACCGATTGCGGCTGGAATGACGGAAAGCGATCGGGGGACGTGATTGCTGTGGTTCGCAGGTCCATGGGCTGCAACTTCAAGGAC
>JAAEQP010001882.1 GCA_024231375.1 bacterium
CGGCGATCGCGCGACAGTGGGGTGGGGCGATCGAAGGATAGGGCAAGCACGGTGGCTTGCCCCTACGACGGGCCGATGGCGCGGCCGCTGTTGGGTGCCCAGCGCTGTCTACCGACGGCCACCTTCCCATCGCTCCGGAACCTGGCCGCAACATGGCTCGCTCTACCGCCCGCCGGATCATCACGGGTCTATTCTCCCAGATCGCGCCGTGCCAGCACCGGTCTATCCGTCGAATCCCGCCGCCCCCACGCCTTTGTGCCCACCCCTCGATGTCGCGACATGTCTTTAAGGGTACGTCGTTATACGTATTGCCCTTGGCCCTGTATCCGCCATCGGCATGCTGCCATGTGAAATCCGCCCGTGCCTGCCCTGAACTCTGGGATGGGTGGGGCGCTCGGTCGCGCGGAATCGGGTGGCGGACGGTATGACGGTGGGCCATCGCGCGACCGTGGGGTGCGGCGGTCGAGGGATAGGGCAAGCACGGTGGCTTGCCCCTACGAGGGGGCCGATGGCGCGGCCGTGGTCGGGGGCCGGGGGGTGTCCATCGGCGGCGACCGTCCACCGACCTCCCAAGAACCCGACCCCAACGTGGCCCGCCTTCGGTCCATCGCATCATCGCGGATCCAGCCTCCCAGATCGCAACACGCTCGCACCCGTCCGTCCTCTGCATCCCCGACTGCACCGGCGTCTACGTGCTCCCCTTGGATGTCGCGACATACCTTTCGGGGTATGTGATCATACGTATTGCTCTTGGCCGGGCACGATGTTTCTTTGCTGTTCGACATCCCAGTCGCACGCTTGCCTGCCCGGATTCTGCGGGCCGGTGGGGCGTTGGGTCGTGCGGAATCGGGTGGCGGACGGTATGACGGTCGGCAATCGCGCGACGGTGGGGTGGGGTGGTCGAGGGATCGGGCAAGCACGGTGGGATTGCCCCGACGAGGGGCCGATGGGGAACCGTGGCGAGGCGCTAGGCTGTGCCCCGGGATCGTCACCATCCAACCATCACCGGAACCCATCCGACCCGTGGCGATGCACCCCTTCGATGTCGCGACATACCTTTAGGGGTATACCCTAATGATGACACTCCTTGGACAGGGCAGGGCGTTCCCTTGCTGTTCGTCATCCCAGTCGCACGCTTGCCTGCCCGGATTCTGCGGGCCGGTGGGGTGTTGGGTCCTGCGGAATCGGATGGCGGACGGTATGACGGTCGGCAATCGCGCGACGGTGGGGTGGGGTGGTCGAGGGATCGGGCAAGCACGGTGGGATTGCCCCGACGAGGGGCCGATGGCGCTTGCCGTTGTCGGGCGCCGGGCGGCGCCCCCGGATCGTCACCATCCAACCGCCCTCGGAACCCGGCCCCAACATGGCTTGCTCCGCCGCCCACCGGATCATCACAGGGGCATCCTCCACAATCCCGCCGTACCAGCGCCCGTCTGTTCTTTGCATCCCCGCCGTACCGGTGCCTGTGCGCTCCCCCTGGATGTCGCGACATATCTTTCGGGGTACGTAGTTGTACGTGTTGCTCTTGGCCCTGAATCCGTCATCCGCATGCTGCAATGCGAAATCCGCCCGCGCCATTAGGCAAGCGGGGACGCTCGCCCTACGCAGGTCGCCTGGGAATTGCCTTGACATTCGACTGGGTCGTTCATAATATGGATAACAAAGTATATAGGTCAGTATTCAATTGGGAAAGGGACTTGGCATGGCCCGAGAGGCAGGTATTCCTACCCGGCATCCACGTGCGGCGTATTCGCGCATGGGGGTGCTGCAGGGGGGCTCCCGCGCCGGCGTGGTGTCATCAATTGTGCAAA
>JAAEQP010001883.1 GCA_024231375.1 bacterium
AGCGACCGCACCTTGCGCGCCGCGCATCCCCGGATACCGGCAGCGTCCCCGGCGCTGTGGAGTTAGTTTACCAAGTCCACAGAAGACGCGCCGCGTGCGGCCTGTAGGTTCGGCCCAAAATGTTTGCCCGCAAACATTCCAGACCTCCCTGCCCCTCGCAGGCAACGCCCTGCTACATCCCGCTTACCTACCTTGCGCGTCTATATTATAGGAGGTACTGCTGGCGGCCAAACGCCGCTTGTGCTAAGATTGAGGCATTCGAGCCAGGGAACACCACCGCGCCCTTCTCCCCTGCGACCCTCCTCAACTCGGCGACCTCAGCCAGTCCCCGTTCAAGGGGACACAGCGAAAACGGAGTGAAGCGATGAACAAGACCAAGTTCGGAATCATCGCAGCCACCATCGTAGCCCTGTCATTAGCACTGTTTGTCATCACCAGGCCGGCCTCATCTCCGGCCCAAGCCTACCAGGACCCCCCGCCCGACTTTGCGTCCTCGTACAAGTCTGTATCAGGCCCGGCGGACGCGGGCGGCGTCATCACCTACACCATCGTCGTCTCCAACGCCGGGGGCGCGGCGACGGGCGTGGCCCTGTCCGACACCCTGCCGCCCGGCCTGGCGCTCGATGCTTGCACGTACATCGTCGCCGGGAGCACGGCAGTTCCTTGCACGCCGCCGCTGCTGTGGACGGCGGACCTGGATGCCGGGGGCAGCGTCACGACCACGCTCGTGGCACAGGTGACGGCGCAGACGGCGCGCTGGGCGCTGGACAACTGCGCGAGCTTGCGTTGGGGCGAGGGCGGGGAGCGCGAGATGTGCGCCGAGACGACGGCCAACCCCGACCGGGTGTATTTGCCCGTGACGCTGGTGGGCTGGCCGGCCTGGTGGGCGGAGTATGCGTGGTGTCCGGGCGAGGACGTGGACCGGGAGGGGTATAGGGAAGACGGTGGAAATGACGTCTGGTCTCCCCACGAGCCGACGCTGACGATACCCTACACCTGCGTGGGATGGATTCATTGGTCTATACAATACGGTATGCCCGGAGATCCTTCAGACTCGGACTATTATTACTACGAAATCACCGACGCCGACTTTGGAAAGAC
>JAAEQP010001884.1 GCA_024231375.1 bacterium
CGGGTATGCGGATATGGTGGACGGTTTGCTCGGACGCATGAAGGAAGAGATGGGAGACAATCCCACCGTGGTGGCGACAGGCGGGTTTGGCAGTTTGATTTCGGACATCACCCAGCGCATTGACCACGTGGACCCCTTGCTGACGATGAAGGGCCTGAAAGCAGTGTACGCGAAAAACAAGAACGCGAGGTCCGAGCAATGAAACGAAGCACCTACGCTATTCTCGTTCTAGCACTCGTGCTGACCGCTTGTGGCGGCGAATCGCCCGACGAGCCGCTGGGACCGCCCGAAACGGCCGATCCCGTGGATCACTCCACCGTCGACGCCTCGCCGGACGCGGCCATGACAGGCAAAGTCGAGTTGAAGTTCTTCGGCGATGCGGCGGGCGCGGAGGAAGCGCAGCTTCCCACGTTCGAGGTGTCGTCCAATAAGTTCTCCATGCTGGACGACGGCGCCTGGGTGCTGGAACAGGCCGTGGCGATCATCTATGGCGCCCAGGACGAAGACGATGCCCGCGTCACCGCGGGACGCTGCCATTACGACGACAAGGCCAAGACGGCCGTGCTCACCGAGAACGCCACGATGGAGCTCGGGACGAAGCGGGTGAAGATGGAGGACATGACCTGGTCCGATGCGGACGGACTGGCCGTCACGGACAAACCCGTGGACCTGGCCTTTGAAGACTCGCGATTGAGCGCCAAGACCTTGAAGTACAGGCCCGCGGACGCGCTGCTGACGCTGACAACGGTCACCGGCGCGGTGGTGATGCCGGCCAAGGGCGAACCCGGCGCCGCGGATGCGTCCGCGATTTCCGGGCTCACGTTCAACAAACCGGCTCCGCTGGTGGAGTTTGGGGGCGGGAACCTCAAGAAAATGAGCGGCGGCGTGGAGGTGGAACTGCAATCCTCCGATGCCGACGCCGAACGGCAGGTCTTGTCGGCCAAAGCGATCGAGTTCACGTGGAGCGACGCGGACCCGCCTGCACCCGAGCGCATCGACCTGAACGAGCGGGTCCGGGTCACGGGACCGCAAGGCGACATCGAATCCGATCAGGCCGTGCTCGATCTCGCGAAGGACGCGCTGCGGTTCAGCGGGCACGTGCGGGGCAAGACGGATCAGGTGCCTCAGTTCGAGGCGGACAGTCTGGTGTACGATCTGGCCGGCGGCAAGTCGGACATGACCAATCTGCGGGCGAAGAACGTGCCGGTCCAGGCCGACCGCGGCGAGGGCGGGTTCTCGGCGATGGACATCGACCGCGCGCCCGAGGTCGTGTTTACGGAAGGCAAGGTCGAGCGCATGTCGGGCGGCGTCCGTATCACGTTGCGGTCCGCCGACCCCAAGACGAAACCCTTCAAGCTGGCCGCGTCGGAGGTGACCTTTGACTGGCCGGCCGGCGGCGGTAGTCCTTCGGCCATTCATCTGCGCGGGTCCGTGGCGGTGGACAGTCCCGAAGGCCGGATCACGTCCGAACGCGCCGACTTCGACATGGCGAAGGAATCGCTGGTGTTCGTGGGGAACGTGGTCGGCAGCACGCCGGAGATCGAAGAGTTCCAGACCGACAAGATTGTGTACAACATCGCGAGTGGCGATTCGGTCCTCACCAACCTGCGGGCACAGGACGTGCCCGTATCCCAGGGCGAGGAAGCTGCGCCCGACGCGACGAAGACCAATTATTCGACGATGGATATCGTGAAGGCCCCCGTGGTCTTGATGCAAGCCGGTCGGTTCAAGAAGATCACGGGTGGCGTCGAGATTCTGCTCAAACCCGACGACCCCGAGAAGAAACCGATGGCTCTGTCCGGCAAGGAAATGGGGTTCACATTTGAGGACACCCCCACGCCGACCGAGGTCATTCTAACTGGCGACGTGGTGGTGGATGCCGCGGAGGCCCATATCGAGGCGAACGAGGCCGAACTCGACATGGAGAGCAAACAGCTCACGTTCTCCGGAGACGTTGAAGGCGATCTGCCCGGCATCAAGGGCCTGCAGGCGTCCGAGATCGTGTACGACCTGACCACCGGCAACGTGAGCATGAGCGGCGCGAGCGCAGACCAACTCGATAAGCGCCGGGACGAAGCGCCCGAGCTGTTGCGCGTGGAGGATGTAGCCGATTGGCCGGCCCTCATCGCGGCGCTCCAGACCCAGGCAGCAGCAGAGAAGCCTTCGCCCGGGCGCAGAATTGCGGATCTGCTGAAGCCTGAGTACCGCCGTCAGTTCGCGGGTCTTCCGCGGGACCAGGAGTTTGATGCGGACACGAAGAAACGTATCGTCAAGCGCCTGAACGGACTGTTGTTGCGGGACGATTTCTACGACGCCGCCGCATGGGACGCGATCCCATTGCCGCCGCGGGCCACCGAACTGACCAAGCAGCCGGTGGAGGAATTGAAGACAGCGGAACGTAACATGCTGAACCGCATGCTACTCGAAGCGGCGTTTCCCAAGGCAATCCGGGTGCGTCCCGTGGGCGAACAAGACGGCGGCGCACAGTAAGCAGCTATCCAGGAGAGTAACGCGTGTCCAACGAACAGATGCCTCTCGGGTTTTCAGATGCCGACGAGGAGAGAGATATTCTCGAAGGGAAGTCGCCGGTGCTTGCATCGGACCCCTTCCGCCAACCCTTGCTGCGGGCCGAGGGTCTGGTGAAACGCTTCGGCCGTCGGACGGTGGTGGACGACGTCGCCATCGAACTGAGTCCCGGTGAGGTGGTAGGCCTCCTGGGCCCGAACGGCGCGGGGAAGACGACGACCTTTCGCATGACCGTGGGCCTGTTGCGTCCGACAAGGGGCAAGATCTGGTTCAACGGCAAGAATGTCACGCGGCTTCCCATGTACAAGCGCGCACGCGCGGGCATGGCCTATCTACCGCAGGAGGCGTCGGTGTTCCGCAAGTTGACCGTGCGCCAGAACCTGCTGGCCGTGCTTGAGCACTTGGGGGTGAAGCGGAAGGAACGGATCGAACGCGTCGACCGGCTCATGGTGGAGCTGGGCATCGACCACGTGGCCCACAGCCCCGCCTACACCTTGTCCGGCGGCGAACGACGACGGACCGAGATCTGCCGTGCCCTCGTCACTGAACCGAAAGTGTTCCTGCTCGACGAACCATTCGCGGGCATCGACCCCATCGCAGTCGCCGACCTGCAAGAGACCGTGACGGCGTTGAAGGACCGTGGCATCGGCGTGCTCATCACCGACCACAACGTCCGTGAGACGCTGGAGATCACCGACCGCGCCTATATCCTCAGCGAAGGCGAGATCATCGTGGCGGGTACGTCTCAGGAGATCGCCGAGGATCCCATCGCACGAAAAGCCTACCTGGGCGACAAGTTCCAGATGAATTTCGAGTAGGGGGGGCGGGTCTCTCAATCAGCCCTTCCGGAGTTGGAGACCTTCGATCGAAAGATGTGGCTCGGTCAGAGACCGGCCACAACAGAGTCCATCCCGGTCCTGACGGTGCATGACGCCGGTCCATGGATTCCCGCTTGCGCGGGAATGACGGCACGCGGTGTTTCCGGCGCATGGCCCAGTCGCTCAAGCGAGCCGCGGCAAGATGCCTAATGCTGAGCCGGTTTCGGCTTCAATTCCTCCAGAAACGCCCGTTCCACGTCGTCGAGTTGGTCGAAGAGGCGGCCTTCGTTTGGGCGCATGTCGAAACTACGGCGGGGGCGACCGTCTTCGGACCCGCGCCGCACCGATCCGTTGTGAAAACACCAGCCTGCCGCGCCTCCCTTGCGCGCGCCCTCCAAGTCCGTCACGAAATCCGACACCTTGGGTTGGAACTTGTTGTAGTCGCGGCGGAAGGCTTCCTGGTACAGAATCGGGACGCGCCGGCCGAGGCCGTCCATCCCTCTGAGGAGGCGTTGTGTGTGCGCTTGGGTTTCGGCGGGTGAACCGCCGTGACGAGGCCGATGGGGGGCGACGAAGTCCACGCGGCCGCTATCCATATAGTTCCCGAGGGCGTTGGGCTGCAACTCGCCGCCCGCATGCGAGGCCGTACACAGCCGGTCTGGGTCGACCTCCTTCACGGCGGCGATGAGGATAGCGACTTCGTTCATGGGCACCATGCGGGCGTCGCCCACGTTCCGTTCGTTGCCCACATCAAAGAACAGGTTGCGGTAGGGCTTCAGTTCTCGCGTGAGGGTCCGCATAACGGCCAGATGTTGCTCCATGGACGACGGGAAAGCTTCTTCCTCCGCCGCCTCGCGCGTCACCGTCACATCGACCACCATGCCCCGTTGCCCGGCCAGGTGACACACCTGCTTGAGGCGGTCCAGGTAGGGGGCGCGCACGGTGCCGTCGGGCGCTACGGCGGAGACATTGTGGTCGTAGGCGTTCCAGGTGGCCCAGACACGAATCCAGTTGAACCCGTGGGCCTTGAGGTCATCAAGGTCCTGGGTGATGGCCTCAGGATTCTCGACGCCGAGGGCGCCGTAGTAGCTGCACCCGAGGAGAAATCGGGGTTCGCCGTCCAGAAGGAAGGCATCCGGTGACACGGCAAGAACGGGGCCTTGCGGTTCCGCCGCCGCCGCGAGCGCGCTTATCGCTACTGCCAGCGCGATCATAGAGTCTCCTTACGGTTGTAAACAGGCCTCCAGGTCAACCAGGGCCTGAAGCAGGTATCCCACGCCGTCCACTGCCTCATAGTAAGGCTTCGCGGGATGGCCCTTGAACAGCCCGTTCACGTACAGCTTGGCGATGGCCTCGTCGGCGTACTCCCGCGCAGCGTCGAGATACCGGTCCTCACCGGTTTCCTGATGCATGGCCGAGAGCAATGCAATGGCCCGGCCGTACTTCCCAGCGTATGTACCTTGACTGGCCCAGGACGCCGTGTATTCACTGTACCATGTCCCCGCACGGATGCCCGCCTTGCCGGGCCGGTCCCGGATGACCCAGTCGGCGAACCGGCGGGCGTTGACCAGCATGTCGGTGTTCTTGGTCTCTTGGGCCGCCTTGAGATAGGTTGCCCCCGTGTAGATAGGGTATTGGTAGCCAGCTATATACGGCTCCCAGAGATCCAGATGCCCACGGGGCTCGTATTTGGCATATCCCTCCAGGTCAACGGGTTTGTCGTTGGGCGTCCCGTCCAATTCGAGCGATCCCCAGTATGCGCCTGCTTCCTTGTCGTAACCGTATTTCGAATAAGCGGTTAGATAGGCCAGCGCATAGTCCCTGAACCGCGCATCCTTGGTGAGCGCGTGGGCGTAGAGGAGACTGCCGCAGTGCGGCCCCGCGCAGGCGGTGACGAAATGGCTCCCGTCGAACCGATCCGCGCCGGCATTTGGCTGCTCGGGGAACAGGTTCGTGTCGGGGTTGCGCCGCGTCCAGTAGTGGTCGGCGAGTAGCAGGGCGCGGTCGGCCCATACCTGCTCGCCGGTCTTGGCGAACATGAACGCGAAGGCTTCGATGTACGACCCGGCCGACATGCTGAAGTTGCAGCCGTTCTTGCCGTCGCCGTGGCGGTTGATTGTGCCGTTGGACTTGTCGAAGACGTGCCACTCCCACGTGGCTTCGACTTGCCGGCGCACGGCGTCCGGGTTGCACGACCACAGGAACTCCCAATCAATAGGATCGATCCCTGCGTGCAACTCGTGCTGGTCGAAGTGGCATTCGTCCTTGAACACGTCGTAGTAGTCGTGCCACCCCCAGCACAGCAGTTTGGTCTTCGTCGAGACCATGTTTGTCAGGTAGTAGGTGGCGTATTCCCTGGCGAAGGTTTCGTACTTTCCGCCCAACGACCGCATCAACGTGAGCGTGGGCATGTCGGTCGCCAAGTCCGCACCGGCCGGGTTCCGGCGATGACGACGGATGACGCGCCACGGCTCGTCCACGGGGGCAGGGTCGGGGGGGCAAGTGAGGGTGGTCACGTCGAGAATGCTGACCAGGACCGGCGTCTTGACGGGTCCGTAGACATCGCGGCCGTGTTCCATCAGCGTGTCGAGGCAGCGGACGGCGTGATCGCGATACGTGGGGGCATCTTGGGCGCTTGAGCCCAAGGCCGCCACGGTGGCCAGCACCACAACGCCCATCAATGCTCTGCTCATCGTCCGGGACATGTCATCTCCCTTGGTATGCGTGGTTTCCACCGTCTCGCCGACACAAGAACCGTTCGGGCCAGCCTACCATCGGCCGTCCCGTGCTTCAACCATCCGATCCCGTTGCGGTTGGGGAGGCTCCGTGGTGCGCATCGAGAGAAGATCGGTTTCCAGATAGGCCAAGGCGCGCGCCTTACGACGGGGTTCGACTTCCCTGGACGGGCACGAAGGCCGTCGAAGTCCCGTCAGGGACGACCCGACCTTAGCCCAGCCGTTCACGGCTGGGTATCGGCGCCCTTAGGCACGCGTCCCATAGGGACGCTTGAGGCTGCGCTCAGTGACGCTTCTGTCGTCCCTAACGGGACTTGCTGGGGGGGGCTGTGATCCCCCCGCACTGAAGTGCGGGGCTAAGGTCGATGCGTCCCTTCGGGACTCTGCGAGCAAGTCGTGCCGCGCACTCACGGAGATGTGTCGAGCGGGCCTTCGTTCAGGACGCCCCAAGCAGGCCGTTGCC
>JAAEQP010001885.1 GCA_024231375.1 bacterium
GCCCGGCAGTCTCCCCAAACTGTGCCCTCTCTCGGGCATCGTGTATACTCTGTCCACCATGCGGCGGATAGAATCATGAGCGGCAAGACCCGAACGAAACTGCTGAGTGCGACGGAGTGGTACCGGCGCGCTATGCGCCTGCATAGTGCCGTGCCCTTCCGTCTCATGCCCAGCGGACGGGCCTTCCCGGCGTGGCACTATTTCTTCGAGGTCACCCGCCGCTGCAATCTGCGTTGCAAGATGTGCCAGTACCGTGAATGGTTCGACCGAAACCCGGCGGGCGAGTTGCTGGAAGGCGAACTCACCACCGAAGAATGGAAGGACCTCATCGACCAGACGGGGCGGTTCAGCCTCATCACCTTCACCGGCGGCGAGCCGTGGGTCCGTCAAGACTTCCTGGACCGGCTCAGCCACGCCAGCGCCAAGCGCCGGACCCATGTCATCACAAACGGCGTCATGCTGAACGACGAGCGGGTGCGGGCGTGCGTCGACCTGGCGCCACGCGGACTGACCGGCACCGGC
>JAAEQP010001886.1 GCA_024231375.1 bacterium
CGATGGATTCCGGCGGGAACTTCCACTGCTCCTTCAACTGGTTAGACAGAAGTCCCTTCAACTGCGGCAACACCAGCATGTCCTTCGCCTGCTCGCAGGTGAGCGACCGGGCCACGTAGGTTTCCTCGTCGAAGGTGTCGAACAGACTCTGGAGACCGCGTTCGGGGTCGCCGCCCACCGCGCCGAAGTCTTGCCCATAGATGTGCATGGCGCACGTGTAGTCGGCGTAGCTGCCCACGCGCGTGGGGCGTCCGGCCTTCGCTTCAATCTGCTTGGCCAGCACGCTCTGCATGAAGGTAATGGCGATAACGTTGTCCGGCCACGCCTTGTACAGGTCACGCGACCGCCATGTGGTGTTCATGTTGAGGACGAGATTGCCGTCGGCGTCTTCCGGGCACCGCAACTGCACTTCCCGCAGGCACGGCACGTCCTCTTTCAGGTACACGTCGACATTCGGCACGGACGTGGTGGCCATGGCACGCCGCGAATAGGGCGTCTTTGCGATCCGGTCCACGGCCATTGCCATCTGATCGACCGTAGTGCCGTCTACCGCGGGATGGTCGAACAGTCGTTGGTGGTAGGTGTAGGGCCATTCCAGGGCATCGAACTCACCGCTGACGGCCTTGATGAGCTTCTCCATGGGCACGACAAGATGGTCCTTGGCGCCCATGATTTCGGCGATGTAGGTTCCGATTTCGCAGAACGACAGTGGAGGGAAACGGGGTTCGGCGAAGGGATCCTTCACTTCGATCAACACGCGCGCGTCGCGGCTCGGCGGATCGATATACGCGCCCGACGCGTCTTTTCGGTCGTACTCGGTGCGAATCGCCAGGCCCTGCTCCCAAACCGCCTTCATCGCCCGGAAATGGGCCTGCGGTATCGTGTCACCCACCACATGCAAGGTTGGAATGCGTCCCATCTCACCCGCCGCGTCAGTCATGAACGGTTCCTCCTGTTACGATTGAAAAGAGCCCCAAGAAATGTGGGCACAGTATCATTTCAGCCGGGGCACGTTGTCAACCAAGTGAATTTCACCCTCTCCCTGCGGGACCTTCCAAAAACGCATACGGCATTTGTTGTCTGGAGAAATAGATATATGCTAAACTGGGCCATGTGGTGGTCGGTTGAGGCCTGAGACAGGCTGGCATTGGTTGGGAGGTCC
>JAAEQP010001887.1 GCA_024231375.1 bacterium
GATTCTAGTGCATTCACCTATCGGGTTTCCACGGGCGTACGGGTTGAGGCATTTGCGGAATTGGGATTGGTCGTTGTTCGTGCTGTCGGCGGCACGGGACCCGCACCGTATCCGTTGACACGAGAATGGCCTCTGGCTAGACTGAAAGGCAACCGAAGGAGGTAAGGGGCATGGGCGACAAGCGCGCGATTGTTTTCATCGGGATTCTTGTCGCCATCATGGGGGGGACCCTACTGCTCTGGCGGCTTCAAGGGGGACGGATGGCAGGGGACTTTGTGGACGCGATGCGGGCGGGGCGGGTGGAAGCACTCCAGGTCGAACTGCGCGATAAGGTATGGAGCGAGGAAGAGCTGGCCGCGACGCGCGTGCTCAAACTACCTTCCGGCACCGGCCGCGAGAGGGCGTTGACCCGGAGCATGCACGCGGCCGGCGAGTACACCATCTCGAGGCAGATGTATGCCTATCAGGCGACCGTCACGGATAGTGATACCGGCATCAAGCATCTCTTCGGATACCGCCGAAGGGGGCCCAGCGGATGGTGCTGGGTGGGCATTCACCCCGACAGCGCGGAACTCCACATTCGACGCCGCGCGGCGGAGGCGGAGCGACTACTGCAGAAGGACGCGACGCGATGAGTGAGGTAGGCGCCCAATGAGCCAGAAGATTCTCGTCGTCGAAGACGAACCGGCCATCGCCGACACGATCACGTACGCCCTGCAGACCGAGGGCTTCGAGGTGGCGTGGTGCACCACCGCGACGGAAGCGCTGGGTATTCTGGAGGAGGACGAGGTCAGCCTGATCGTGCTTGATGTCGGCCTGCCGGACCAGAACGGCTTTGATCTGTGCAAGGAGATTCGGAAGACGTCCGCGGTCCCCGTGATTTTTCTAACGGCAAGGGCCGATGAGATCGACCGCGTGGTGGGTCTGGAAATCGGCGGCGACGATTACGTTGCCAAGCCGTTCAGCCCGCGCGAACTGGCGGCGCGCGTCAAGGCCGTGCTTCGGCGGGTTCCTGAGCGCGACGACGAATCGACGGCCGTGCGCCCCCAATCGCCCTTCGTCATCGACAAGC
>JAAEQP010001888.1 GCA_024231375.1 bacterium
GCTTGTCGAGCAGGGCTTTGGGCGCGGCTTCGGCGCAGTAGTACACAGGTTCGTTGCCGTCGTTGTCGAACACGATACGGCGTTCGCGGTGGGCGGCTTCCTTGCGCATCGAACGGATCTCGTCCAGCGACACGCCCTCGGCCGCTGCCGCAACGCCACCTGTCAGCGCCATGAAGGCACCCATCATCGCCGCGATACCAATGATTCCCCCGCGCATGTGACCTTCCTCCATTTGTGACGCGCCCGTCAACCTTGCTGCCTCGAGTCCCGGCGCGCTAGAGTGGGCGCACCGGAGTGCGCGCACCAAAGTGCGTCGCTGTTCAAGTTCCTAAGACTGGACCATCTGGTCACGAAGATCAAGGGCAGGCACGGGAGAAAGCCATGCGTACGGGGCAAAGATGCTGGGTGTGGGCCGCCGTTGTTGTCGTCGGCTGCATACCGCTGACTGCGGCGGGCAACGCGGAGGAACTGAGCGCAACCCACGACCCGGTGACGCGCTACGTCAGCATCTCGTACCCGGTTCCAGCCGACGCCCCCGACGAGGTTCTCGTGTCGTGCTCCTGGCGGCCTGCCGACGGTGGCGACTGGCACGTGGCCCGTGTACTGCCTCTGGTTTCGGATACGGCGCTCCTACTTGCCACCGATGACGACTGGAACGCCTGGACCGTTGAAGGCAAGATCCTGGAACGCCGCGCCGCGGGCCTGCGCAGAACCGTCGTGTTCAATCCGTATCCCGACGCGCAACACGAAGGACGCGTGGACATAGAGTTCCGTGTTCAGATCGCTTCGCCGGACGGCGTTCCTCTCGCTGAACATGCCGGCCCCATTCAGGCGGACAATGCCGATGTGGTCTATCTCGAAGACTGGTCGCAGGTAATGCAGAAGGAGGCGATTGCATCCGAGGCGGATCGAAAACCGGGACAATGGGTATGGAAGACAGACCTCACACCCGGACTAGGTGCGAGCTACGGCACAGTTCTCCAAGGCTCGTCGCCGGAGAATGTGCCGTTGCCGCAACTCACCTACCCGCTCGACCTCCGCGGTCACTACGCCATCTTCGCAATGGGCGAGGCCAACTTCCGGCTCACGGCCGACGAACGCGCCGACCATGTGAGTTCGATGCGTGGGGACCGCGAAACACTGTGGAACTGGCGGCCCATGGACCACCAGCATTTGGTGGTGTCGCAGCGCTACACACATGTGGGTCTTGGCGGTGCCTCAGTCGACTACGTGAAGCTGGTGCCTCTCACCGAGGATCTGGTGAAGCAATTGGAGACGCCCTACTCGGGCAAGCAGGACAAATTCGTGGCGGGGTACTGGGAACCCTACTCCTGGGCCTTTCACCGGAACATCCAGAACCCGCGCCAGCACCGGGACGCGCTGAGCACCTATCAAGACGCCCGGTTCTCCCTGGTCGATTCGCAGGTCAACCGCTTCGGCTCAAAGGCGCTGTTCGAGACGCGCATCGCCGACCAGCTCGTCTACGAGACGGAAGGCGACGCCCACAACGACGGCAGCATTCCAATCACGTCGAACGTAGGACGCATGCAGCAATACACCAACGCCCTGGGCGCGACATTGCGGTACTGCGACGAATTGGGGCTGTACGCACACGTGAACTTCGGCGCGGGCATCTGCTATGCCGGCACCCCCCTTCAGAGCGACATCACCAAGGAACACCCAGAATGGCTGCGCGGGGACCAGCCCCGGTTCGAGCTTCCCGAGGTGCGGGCCTTCGCGATGAGCTTGGTTCGGGAAGCTCTCGACCTGGGCGCCCCCGGCATCTCCATCGACTTCATGCGGTATCCCCAGGTGGTGGACGTGCCGGACACCGGCACCCTCTTCCTGCGCGAACTGCGCGCACTCACCGAGGAGTTCAGTCGCAAACGTGGGAAGAAGGTCACGGTCCTCGTTCAGTTTCCGGGCACGGGCGTGCCGCCCTTCGAACGGTTCGACTATCAGGCATGGGTGAAGGAAGGGCTGATTGATTTCCTGTGCCCGAGCAACGACGACGAACGGCATCTGCACCTCGATCCTGCGCCGTACCTGGAGGCCGTGCGCGGCACCGACATCAAGGTGCTGCCAAATGTAACGTCTGCCGGATTGGAAAAGCCCGGGCCATTCCTCTGGCGCGTCCATCAGATCTACGAGGCCGGCGCCCACGGCATGTACGTCTACCAGTCCGACGCCACGGTCCACGGTCATCCCAACGAACGCCGCACCATGCGGCTCCTGTCCAGCAGCGAGAACGTGCAGCGCTGGTGGGACGAAGACGCGCGGTTGCGGCCCACCCGAAGCAAAGGCATCTACCTGTCTCGGCCGCGACGGGTCCCACGGGGGTGGCGTGCGCGGGAGCGTATACGCATCTGGGTGGAGGGCGTGCCCATGGGTCCGTTGGAGCTCTATCTCGACGGCACCTTGGTGAATCGATGCGAAGGACCGCCATACCTCCTCGGCACGGAGGAGCGCACCTCAGACCAGGTCGTGCCGCAGGGTTCCCACGAACTGCGCGTGCGGGTAAAGGACGGCGACGGCTGGCTTGAGCAGACCTTTGCCATCCGAGGGGGAAAGTGACGTTGTCTCCCGGTTGATTGTCTGACGCGTCGAACCGTATCCTGCTGTCCGTGTGAGGAACTCTGAAGGAAAGGCTCTTCATGGCTAAGACCATTCGCCGAATCAGTTGTGTCGCGGCGCTGGCAATGCTTGCCGTTCACGCGGGGCCCGTGTTGGCTGCCACGGCCGACGTCGACCCGGTTTCGCGCTATGTCCACGTCTCGTACACGATTCCCGCCGAAGCGCCTGCGGAAGTATCCGTGCGTTGCGAGTGGTCGCCGACAGGCGCCGACGCGTGGCGACCGGCCAGGGTCACGCCTTTGTTGTCCGAAACCGGGCTCGCCCTCGTCACGGGCGAAGAATGGACCGCCTGGACGCACGAAGGGCGCATCATTGAGCGCCGCGCAGCAGGCCTTACGCGGACTGCGGTGTTCAATCCCTACCCGGACGCTCAGACCGGCGGCGTCGTCGATGTGGGTTTCCGGGTCTCCATGTTATCGCCGGACGGGACCTGCCTCGCCACGGACCTGGTCCGAATTCAGGCCGACAACCGCGACGTGGTGTACATCGAAGACTGGACGGAGGTGCTGACCAAATCAGCTGTCGTCAAGGACGGCGAGGAAGACGACGGTGCGAAGTGGGCGTGGAAGACCGGTCTCGATGACGCCAGCACCTTCGGCAATGCCTTGTTCGGTTCATCCGCTCCCCGCGGCGGGCTGCCCAAACTGTGCTACCCGCTGGACCTCAAAGGCTCCTACGCCGTCTTCTTCTGCACTCCAGCCCAGGGCGGGATTGGTCTCCGGCTTACCGGCGACGAACGCACCGACCGCTTGGGATCGCCTCGCGCCCGTCAGGAAGTGTTGTGGCGCTGGACGCCGATGGACCGGCAACATCTGGTTCTGAGTCAACTCTACCGGTACACGGGCTGGGCCGCGGCGAGCATGGACTACGTGAAACTGGTTCCCCTTTCGGATGCTGTTGCCGACAAACTCGATGCGCAGTTCGGCAACGCGCGAGACAAGTTCGTGGCGGGATACTGGGAACCCTATTCCTGGGCCTTCCACGAAAACGTCCATAGCACACTCCAGCATCGGGAACCCTTGTCCGCGTTCGCGGAGGCGGGCGTTGACCTTGTCGACACCCAGATCGGGCGATTCGGCATGAAGGTGGTGTACGAATCGCGGCACACCGACCCGCTCTACTACGCGACCCAGGGGGACCCCATCGGCACCGTCGCCAAGCCCCAGACCGACAACGTGGGACGGATGCAGCAGTACACGAACACCCTCGACGCCACGCTACGGTACACGCGCGAGCTGGGTGCCGTCGCACACGCAAATTTCGGGGCCAGCAACTGCTATCCTGGCAGTCCGTTGCAGGGGAATTTCTCGAAGGAGCATCCCGATTGGATGCGGGGTTCCGCGCTTCGCTACGAAGTGCCCGAGGTCCGCGCGTACGTCCTCACCCTCTATCGTGAAGCCCTCGAAGCCGGCGCACCCGGCATCAGCATCGATTTCTGCCGGTATCCGGGAACCGTCGACTCCGTCGAAACGGGCAACGCCATCATGCAGGAATTGCGCGCCCTTGCGGACGAGTTCCAGGCCAAACGGAGCCGCCATGTCACGATTCTCGTCCGGTTTCCGGGCATCGGCGTGCGGCGTCACGAGCTCTTCGATTACGCCACGTGGGTGAGCGAAGGATGGGTCGACTATCTGTGCCCCAGCAACATTCAGGGCCGACACCTGCACATCGACATGACCCCCTACTTCGACGCCGCGAAGGGCACCCCCTGTACGGTACTGCCCGCGCTGGACGGATTGAGTTGGGGGCAACCCTTCCCGGATCCCTTCCTGTGGCGCGCTCACCAGCTATACGAACAGGGCGCTCGCGGCGTGTACGTCTATCAGGCCGACTCCCGCGTCCTGGGGCGGCCGGGCCACCGCCGCACCATGCGCATGCTAGGTAGCAGCGACGCCATTCGCGAATGGTGGCGCATGGACGAAGAATCCCGACCCCGTCGAAGCAAGCGGATTGCCATCACGCCCTGTCACCAGATCGGTGGCTATCACGGGTGGGAGCGGATTCGCATTTGGATTGATGGCGTTCCCTTGGGTCCGGTTGAAGTCTATCTGGACGAGACGCTGGTCGGCAGGTTCGATGGACCACCCTATCTCGTCGGCACGGAGGACAATGCGTCGGACAAGGTGATCGCGCCCGGCGATCACGTCCTCACAATCAGAGCCCGCGACGGTGAAGACTGGCTTGAGCAGTCGTTCACCATTCAGGGCGCGGGGTAGCAGGCATACGCGATGCGGAAACAAGGATCAAGACTGACGCTGTTCGAACTCTTCGCGGCCATCGCCATAGTGTCCGTGCTGGCAATGGTCGTGTTGCCGCTTCTCAGGACCGGCCTTCAGTACGAGTTCACGCCTCGGTCGTGCCAGGACAACCTTCGGCGCTGGCACTCCGTGTTCACGGTATACTTGAATGAGCACAAGTGGCACTACCCGCCGGTCCACGGATTCGAGCGATTCGGCCCTCCCGGCAGCACCGATTTCTGCGGCAACATCAACGACGACTTCGATTTCTGTCCCGATTGGCGCGCCGTGTACCCAGAGTATACGACCGATCTCGGACTCTTGGCGTGTCCCGGATCCGCGGTGACGGAAGCGCCGTCGGGCGAATCCGTCGTCGACGCTCATACGCTGGGCGTGATTCGGAGCGTCCGCGCCGGCCATTGCGTATACGAAGGATTCCCGACCAACGGGGACGCGTCCTACACCTATCTGGGATGGCGTGTGGACCGCGCCGACGACGGCGACCCCTATGTGGATCGAAACACCGCCCTGTCTCTGGGTCTGCCCGCTGAAGGGCCGGCCCAGATCGTGGCGCTGCTGGCGCACGCCGACCCCAACCTCACGTTTCCTCCCCGATTCACTGGCACCGGCAAGAAACGACGCCAAAAGGTGCCTATCGAACCCGTGATGATGAGAGAGTCCTTGGGTGCGCTGGGCAGCCACGTCACGAAGTGGGCCAACAGGAACGGCGACGACCTACTCGATCCTCTCTGGAAGGGGTTCCTATTCGGGGAGCAGCTGACGGACATGCAGGCCAAGATGGCGGTTGCGATGATGGAGTCCGGCCAGTACGATCCCGACACCATGCCGAGGCCCTCCGAGCGCGACTACTGGGTGTCTACACCCGTGATGTGGGATTCAGTGGGACTTGACGATGAGGGGCAGCAACGGTTCGCCCACAGAGCCCCTAATGGAGCCAACGTCCTGTACATGGACGGCCACGTCGAGTTCGTTGCCTATCCCGGCAAGTTCCCCATGTCGGAGAGTTTCGCGCGCACCAGACCCGTGCCGATGAACGCACAGCAACCAAGGGTGTACCTGAATGGCGCAGGACTTCCAGAGTAGACAGGCCACGGCTGCGGACGTGCCGGCGCTACGGTCGCTTCAGGAGCAATGGGCCGCGGAAGACATCACCTACGGGTTCGTACCCGCCGATGCAGACGCCATCGAGGATGCCTTGAGGAGCTACGCCTTTGTGGCGGAGGCGGACGGCCAAGTCATCGGTTTCGTCACGGCGTCCTGCGCCACCAGCGAAGGGACCGCCGTCGTCGCGTCCGGTGAACGGTACATAGAACTCGACGACCTGTTTGTCGTGCCGGAGTGGCGAAGCGGGAATGTGGGAGGCGCCTTGGTGGAGCTGGTTCTCGAGGCCGCGAGGGAGGAAGGCGTTCGCAAGGCGTTGGTCTACTCGGCCACGAAAGATGTGCGGCGCGTGCTGGCCTTCTACGAGCGGCACGGCTTCCGCAGTTGGTATGTTCAGATGGTCGCCGACCTTTGACGTATTGGTCGGCGCGCCTGGAACATCAACCTCATGGAGAATCCGATGGAGTGTGAGCGTCCAGACTTCCCCATTCTCGAATTCGACGACGCCCCCGAAGCGGTCATCGAACCTGGAATCCAAATTGAGCCGATCGCCGACATGCCTGAGCACGGAGTGCCATGCTTTTTCGACGACGTCATCCGGGTTCTGTACGAGCGGGGCCTGTTGCGGCAGATCTCTACTCGCCGTAGCGAGATGGGCGAAGTGCCCGTGTACGTGTTCGACGTGAACGACCGGCCTGTGGCCTTGTTCCTGGCCTGCGTGGGAGCGCCTCTCGCGGCGGCCATGTTGGAGGAGGTGATCGCGCTTGGGTGCCGAAAGTTCGTGGCCTGCGGCGGCGCTGGTGTACTCGATAGCGCCATTGCCATGGGGCACGTCCTCGTGCCAGCGACAGCGGTTCGCGACGAGGGGACGTCGTACCACTACCTTCCACCGTCGCGTGAGATCGAGGCTCATCCTGAGGCCATTGCCGCCATCGAGCGGACGCTCAGCAAGTACCAGATTGAGTTCCTGCGCACAAAGACGTGGACCACGGACGGCGTCTACCGTGAGACGAAACAGCGAATTGCGAGACGTAGGGACGAGGGATGCCTTGCCGTCGAGATGGAGGCAGCGGCCCTCTTTGCCGTGGCCCAGTTCCGGGGCGTGCCGTTGGGCCATATCCTGTACGGTGGCGACGACGTGAGCGGGGACGAGTGGGACCATCGCGGGTGGCAGGACCACGAGACCCTGCGCGAACGGTTGGTGTGGCTGGCGGCCGAGGCGTGTCTGGGCATCGGGAAGACAAGCGGAGAAGGAGTGCCCGGCGATGGCGTTTGACGACGAACTTCTGGGTCTTCGTGACACCTTGCGGGCCGAGGGGTTCGTGCTGAATGAGCGGACCTTCAGCGCCACTAGGGCTTTCTTCCTGCGTAGCGAAGAGGACGAGGCGTTTCGTCATTCCCTGACGGCTCTGGCGCCCGACCTGAATCTCGAAGAGTTCGTTCTGAATCTCACCGATAGTGGCCTGCCCGTCCGCGGTGATGACGCCGTGCGCGCTGAATACACGGCCTTGTGTGAGGAACGGCCCGAGTTCGCGAGTTGGTTTCGCGAGGAGCCGGGGTTGGACGGAACGACGCTTCTGGTGGCACGATGGCTTGCCCACTTGGTGGGGTTCCGGCACTATGCCGTACACATCTTCCTCGACCACCCCACGCTTGACGACCACACATTCGTCCAACTCCGCAGTTTCGACAAGTGCGGATACCCCGGCTGTTTCGACAGTCCTGTTGGCGGGCACATCAAAGGGCTACAAAGCATGGACGACGCGGTCCGGGCGGAGGTCGAGGAGGAACTCGGCTTGGATGTGGACGCCGATACGCACGGGTTGGTCCAGTTCGCTTCGTGTGAGCATGTCGATCCGGACACGCGCCCCGAGTTCCGGGATGTCGAATACCGGCTGCTCTTTGCAGGACGCCTTCGTGAGGGAGCTTTGACGCGGTGCCGGTTCCCGGACGGAGAAGTGGCTGCGCTCTGCCAGTTCGCGCTGCACGAACTCGACACGCTCGTGAGCCGGCATCCGGATCGAGTGGCGTCGGGACTGCTCGGTTCCTACGACCTCTACCGCGATTTCAAGCGTCGCGCCACCTCCTGAAACAGTCCAGACACGATTCGGCCCGGCCCCCGTCTCCGGGAACCGGGCCAAATCTATCCGAGCTGACTGGTAGTCCTAAGCGTTAGCCGCAGAGGGCGAGCAATACGCCCGCCGCCACGGCGGATCCGATGACGCCGGCCACATTCGGGCCCATGGCATGCATCAGCAGGAAGTTGTGGGGGTTCGATTCCAGACCCACCTTGTTGGCCACGCGTGCGGCCATGGGTACGGCGGAGACGCCCGCCGCGCCGATCAACGGGTTGATCTTCTCCTTGGACAACGCGTTCATCAGCTTGCCCAACAGCACGCCCGCGGCGGTGCCGACGGCGAAGGCCGCGAGCCCAAGGCCCAGAATGCCGAGGGTCTCAATCTGCAGGAACTTGTCGGCGGCCAACTTCGACCCAACCGCCAAGCCCAGCATGATGGTGACGATGTTTATCAACTCGTTCTGGGCGGTGTTCCACAGACGGTCGACGACGCCACATTCGCGCAGCAGGTTGCCGAACATCAACGCGCCCAACAGGGGCGTGGCGCTCGGGAGCAGAATGATGCACAGACCCAACGCGATGAGCGGGAAGCAGATCTTCTCGACTCTGGTGACGTGCCGGAGCTGCTTCATTTCGATGGCGCGTTCTTCCTTGGTTGTCAGCGCCCTCATGATGGGCGGCTGAATCACCGGAACCAAGGCCATGTACGAATACGCAGCCACGGCGATGGCGCCCAGCAGATGGGGAGCCAGCTTGCTCGCCAGGAAAATGGACGTTGGTCCGTCCGCCCCGCCGATAATGCCAATGGCCGCCGCATCCGATAACTCGAAGTCGATGCCCGGCACCCATTGGGTCAGGGCCAGAGCCCCGATCAGCGTCGTGAAGATGCCGAACTGCGCCGCGGCGCCCAACAGGGCTGTTTTGGGATTCGCCAGCAGGGGACCGAAGTCGGTCATAGCGCCCACA
>JAAEQP010001889.1 GCA_024231375.1 bacterium
GTTGCAGGCCGACCCGAACGCCCTGCTGCTGCCGCGATTCGGCTGCGAACCGCCTGCCTGGTGGATCAAGGAGCATCCCGACGAGGCACTCGTATTCGACGACGGCCCCGGCCGCTGGGTGTGCGTAGCGTCGAAGCTGTGGCGCAAGGAAATGTTAGCGAACCTCGAACGTCTGGTGGTGCACTGCGAGAAGCACTACGGCGATCATATGCTGGGCTATCACCCGTGTGCAGAGCATACGGGTGAGTGGTTCTACCCGCGCACGTGGGAGGCACGCCACAGCGGGTTCGGCCCGGCCATGCGCCGCGGATTCATTGAATGGCTGAAGGTGAAGTACGACACCGTGGATGCCTTGCGCGAAGCGTGGGCCCAGCCGGACGTGACCTATGACACGGTAACCGTGCCTACGGTGCAGGAGCGGACAACCGCTATGCGCGGTGAATTCCGTGATCCCCAGCGCGAGCAGCGCATCATCGATTTCCAAGCGTATCAACAGATCGCCATGGTCGAACCCCTCGAACTCATTGCGCGTACGATCAAAGAGGCGACGAAGCGCACCAAGATCGTCACGCTGTTCTACGGGTACTACTATGAAATCAGTGGGCTACCGCTCGGGCCACAGAGCAGTGGACACCTGGCCCTGGCCCGGTTGCTGGAGTGCCCCGACGTCGATATCGTGTGTTCGCCCATCTCGTATGGAGATCGTGGGCATGGTGGTATCGGGGCGTTCATGGTTCCCGTCGACTCGGTGCGCGACCACGGGAAGTTGTGGTTGAACGAGGATGACACGCGCACCTACCTGACGCCCGAGAATTCCGGGTTCGGACGGGTGGCCACACCCCAGCATACACGCTGGGTACACCAACGCAACTTCGCGCACTTGCTACCGCGCCGCCTCGCATGTTGGTACATGGATCTCGGGGCCGCCGGATGGCTCGCAGGCCAGGGTATCTGGGATGAGATTGAATCGTTGCGCACCATCTACGATGAACACCTAGAGCTGCCCGCGCAATGGGCGCCGGAAGTAGCCATCATCGTCGACGAGGAGAGTCCCTCCTACCTGGCGAGCAACCCGCGTATCATGCGTTCACTCGCCAGCGTCATGCGGCGGCAGTACTATCGCATGGGGGCGCCCTTCAGCATGTATTTCCTGAGCGACCTCGTGGCCGGGCGCGTACCACCCGCCAAGGCCTACCTTTTTGTCGGGTGCTTTCACCTCGATGATGCGGCGCGGCGGGCTGTGCTCGAGCAGACCGAAGGACGCACGGCGGTGTGGTTCTACGGGAGTGGCTATCTGAACGGCGACGCATCAGCGAGCAATATGAGTACACTCATCGGGATGTCGCTGAAAGAAGAGCCCAGCACTGAGAATGGCATGGTCACCTACGCCGACACGGGCCACCCGCTTACGGCAGGTCTGGCGGACGTCACCTTTGGCACGGACCAGGTCTTGGCGCCTCTGTGGACGGTGGAGGAGGGCGATGGGGTGCATGTGCTTGGACGCTTCGAGGATGGCCAGCCCGCCGTCGCAGCCAAGGGGCGCTCGCTGTACATCGGCACGACTGACGCGCCGAGCGCGCTATTCCGCAATGTCCTGAAGACCGCCGGCGTTCACGTGTACATCGACACGCCGGACGTGTTGCTCACGGACGGACGGTTTCTATCGATCACGGCTTCACAA
>JAAEQP010001890.1 GCA_024231375.1 bacterium
ACGATGCCGAGTCCCGCGTGTCGGTCAATGCCGCCACCGAAGAACTGCTCGAGGAGATTCCCGAACTCGGGTTCCGAAGCGTTTCCCAGATCACGCGCCGGCGTGGGGGAGACGACGGCGAGCCGGCCCACCCCTTCGTGGCCATCGAAGAGGTGCGCTATCTAGAAGGAATCGACGACGACACCTGGTTCGGCTACGGCGACGGGACCCCCTTGTACGACATTCTTACGGTCTGGGGCGATGGACGCATTAACCTGAACACGGCTTCCCGCAAAGTGCTTGAGTGCGTTCCCGACTTGGAAGACAACGCCATCGAGGCCATCATGATGTATCGCACCGGGGGCGACGGCGAACTGTTCACGGGAGACGATCTGGCCTTCCGCGACATGGAACGGATCGCCGAGATTACCGGGCTGAGTGCCGAGGAGATTACGCCCCTCGACCAGTATTGCAAGGTGGAGTCCCAGTTCTTTACCATCAAAGGCCTTGCCACGCAGCGCCAGGGCGCGGTGCGCGCCGAGTGTACCGCCGTGGTTCACGTCGGGGAAGGAATCGTGGTCGTCCTGGACTGGAGGGAGGGCATTAGTGGCCTCTAAGACAAACAACATCAGCATCCTGCAGTTCGACGAGAACCGCATCACCTTGCTTCGCGTCCGTCGAGGCGGTCGGGGCATTGATGTCGTGTCCTTCGAATCCACCGCCGGTTCCTGGTCCACGGCGGACGGGTCGCTGGCCCACGCACTCAAGGGGTTTGCCGCCCAGCACCACATCGCGGGCGACACCATCTGTACGGTATTGCCACGGCACGACATGACCGCACGCATCCTGACGCTGCCGTCTCACGACCCCGGCGAGGTCGCCGGGATGGTGCGGCACAGCGCCGAGGAGTACGTCCCCTATCCCGTCAGCGACCTGGTCATCGACCAATGCATCTTGCACAAACTGCCCGACGGCAGCGCACGGGTGTTGGCGGTGTTCGCCCATCACGACCTGGTCGAAACCCACGTGGCCACCATGCGCAAGGCTGGTCTCGAACCCGAGGGCATCTACGTCAGTTCCGCCTGTCTCGCGTCCGCGGCCGTCGAGGCGCTGAAGGAACACGAAGAGCGGTACGCACTCGTGAACATCGCCTCGGGCGGTGTTGAGGTGATGGGCCTGCACGGCCACCGCCTGGAATACGGCCGAGCCGTCGGCATGGTTCACGCCTCGACTAGCGCTTCCTTGGGCCCGGCTGCCTACGACGAGTTGGCTGCGGAGGTGCGGGCGTCCCTGTCGGCTTACCAGCGCGAATCCGAGGATGGCAGCGGCGCGGAAGGTATCTGCGTTTGCTCGGAATGGGCGGATGTTTCCAGTGCCTGCGAAACCCTGGCCTCCGAGACCGGTCTTGAATGCGTGCCCGCCGATTTCACGAAGACCTTGATGACCCGGGGGGGCGACGCCGTGACCACCACGCCCCTGGCCCTGCTGGGCGCGGCCTTGGCCGCGCAAGGGCGCGCGGCCATCCGTATCAGCCTGGTTCCCGATAGTCTCGTGCGCGAACGCGCGAAAACGCGGACCCGCCGCACCGCCATCCAGGCGGGCGCCTTGGCGATCACTCTGGCAATCGCCCTTGCGGCCCTCTACGGGCAGGCTGTGTATCAACGCAACGTCCGCGCCAGAGAACTCCAGACCCGCATCGAGTCCGTACGTCCCTTGGCCGACAACGTCGAGAGCAAAATGCGCCGGCTTGCCCGGCTGCAAGAGCACGTTGACCGGAGTGGGTCGGCCGTCGAGTTGCTCGCTCGGCTGTGCCTCCTCATGCCCGAGAGCGGCATGAACATCTCCCGTCTCTCATTCTCCCACGGACAGGGCATCACCGTCGAAGGCCGCGCCATGTCGCAGGGCGACGTTTCCTTGTTGACCGAGGATCTGCGCGAGGTCGGTCAGGAAACCGTACCCCAGTTCCGGCGGGCCGTGGAAGGCCGATGGACGCTGGAGAATGAGCGGGGGCAAGAAGTCATTCACTACAGCATTCGCATTCCCTTTCCCAAGAGTGAGGGCGACGAATCCGACCGGTCCCCGTCCGAAGCCGACGAATACGAGTACGAGGAGTAGGCCGTGCAGAGGCTCTTTCGACAAATGTCTTCACGCGAACGCCGGTTGGCTGTTTTGACAGCCCTGGTGCTGGTAGCTGGTGTGGGCGCACTCGTTCTCAAGGGGGCCTTGGCGCGGCTCGATACGCTTGATGCAACCATCGAGTCCTTCGAACAGGAACTCGTCTATCTGTCGCAACTCGCCGAACAGAGCGCACCCGTCAACGAGGTATTCGCCAACGTGGCCGCCGAGCACTCCAGCGAATGGACTCAGGAAGAGATTCACGACCGACTTCGCCGCGAGATCACGCGATTGCAGGCGCGCGACGTACCGCCTCGCGGCCAGACCGTGGCCGCTGGTGCGCCCATGCTCGTCAATATCCGGTCCATGCCGGGCGGCACGCTGGTCGATAGCGGCGGCGGCTACCGGCAGTATCACGTCCAGTTTCGGACCGAGCCCACGCCGATTAGGGATCTCGTGACGTTCATGGCCCGCCTTCAGCAAAGCCAACAGGCCCTGCGTCTGGAGAAGGTGGACCTCACGCGGCAACCCGAATCCCCGTTGGTGACCGCCACCATCGGCGTCACCCGGACGGTGATCGACGACGAAGGAGGCGCCCAACCCAGCACCGCGTCGTCCAACGGCCTGAAGAACGGAAGCTTTGAAGAATGGGATGATGCTGCATCGGTGTTTCCTGATTGGGAAATCGATGGGGCCAGAGCCATCCCGGCTCAGTACCTTGCCACCGACGGCGTCGTCTCCATGGAGGCCGTGGCCGCGCGCCCTGATGCGCGCGTATTCCAACGCACACCCTGCATGGCGGGGAATGTGTACGATCTCCGCGTGGACGTCGCTGCGTGGGGGCCCGCGCTCTTGGGGGTGGCCAACGATACGGACGGAGAACTCTTCGACGGTGCGGTCTCCATTGAAGGCGACGGGCAGTACTACCGGTACCATGTTCGTTTTGCGGCGCCAAATGATGCCGGCGTGGATGTCCCATTATGCGTGCCCTGTATCGTTATTGAAGAGGAAGGTACCCGTGTGCATGTCGACAATGCCGTCCTGACGGAGGCGGAGGAGTGATCTCGGTGCATCGCGGATGGTTCATAGTGGGTCTTGGCGCTCTGGCGGCGGTTATCGCGCTAGTCGGCGTCAACTTCGCGCGTAATCCCGTCGAGGCCCGAGGCGCATATGTCGACGTGATGCTGGCCGAGATTGAGCCCGCGCCCTACGGTATTCGGTCCGAAGAGGGGATGGCCCCGGCTGAATTGGTCGATGCCGTCTCCGGGCGGGA
>JAAEQP010001891.1 GCA_024231375.1 bacterium
CCGAAGGTCTATCGCGACGGCGATCATTGGACCATGTTCTACTTCGGCGTGGGACGCGGGGGCGCCCACATCATGATGGCCTTCTCACGCGACTTGAAGCAGTGGACGGCGCTCGAGGAACCGATCTACAAGGCGGGCGGACATCCCGGTGGGTTGGACTCGAAATACGCCCACAAGACGGCGTTGGTACACAACCCCGCGAATGATACGTGGTATTTGTACTACTGCGCCGTGGGGAACAAGGGTCGCGGCATCGGGCTACTCACGAGTCGGCTGATAGAGAAGGCGCAGGAATAGGGGTTTCGCTTCACCCCAGGCTGTTATGTGCGGTCCTTTCAGGACCACGAGAGAGAAGACGCGGCGGGGCTTCGTGCTGCTGTCAGTAAGGGAACCACACACATGATGCTACTTATGCGTCCAGCAATGATTGCGATGGCCATCGCTATGGGCGCCGCGCATGCCGCCGAAGAACCGCCCGTGAAATGGACGGCGCCGCATCCCGATCCGGAGAAGCCTCACGCGGGGTTGCCGCTGGTGTCGGATGCGGAGCACATCCTCATCTACAAGGCCCAGCCCGACCCCGGCACGTACAACCATGGTCCGAAGATCGTGCATCATGACGACGTGTTCACGGTCATCTGGTATTCGCACGCGAAGGACGAGGATTCCCCCGGCCAACGCATTCTCTACAGCGCCAGTCCGGACGGCCGCACTTGGTCGCCCGCCGCGCCCATGTTCGATTCCTTGTCGCCCATGCGCGATGCGGGAAGCGTCGGCGTGATGATGTGGCCGCGCGGGTTCCAACTCGTCGATGGCCGTCTCTACGCCTACGGGTCCGTTGCCGAGATCGCCGCGTGGACGGACCACATGCGCACCGGCCAGGTCGAGCAAGGCGACAAGAAGAAACACAATGTCCCCGTGCGTCGGCGGTTGCCACCGTTGTTGCGCCGCGTCGCGAACGGCCACCCCGAGGGCTCCCCGTTCTGGCTCGACAAGACGTCACCCGAGGGGCATGACGCCATCCCGCCGTGCGCATCCTGTGACGAGACGACCCAGCGCGATGTGGCCGAAGTCGTGCGTCGCGAGATGACGGCCAACATCGGCTCCCTCCCCGAACCCGCCGAGAAGGCCCGGCTCTGCGAGGCCATCCACTACATGCTCGACGACGGCCAGGAGGTTCGCCTGTTCCGCGACGACCTGTACTCGCTACGCATGTTCGCGAGCCTGCGTCCGACGGCGTCCCAGCCTTGGCCGCCTGCCGTGAAGACCAACATCCCCGACAGCCCATCGCTGTCGTGTGTCGGCCGGTTGCCCGACGGCCAGTTCTTCCTCATCGGCAACCACCTCCCCAAACAATGGCGGCGCGACCCGCTGACGCTTGCCCTGTCGCGCGATGGGCTCGACTACGACCGCGCCTGGGCCATCCGGTCCGGCGCGCCGCCCATCACCCACAAAGGCCTGCACAAAGGAGTGGGATACCAGTACCCCGACGCCATTGTCGTGGACGATGACCTGTGGGTGGCCTATTCCATCGGCAAAGAAGACATCGCCGTGTCGCGCGTGCCGGTCAGCACGCTGAAGGCGGAGTAGAAGGCGCCTGCCTGGCGTGAGAACACATCCACCTACGCAACCCGGCAGGTTGGACATGGGCCCGTGAGATGAACCCTCCCCTATGCCTCGACCGGTTCCCTGATCACAGTATCCTCTGTGATCTCGTCCACAGGAATGAAGAGGCACTCGGACGCGGCGTGTCGCAGAACGTGCCAGACCTCGCGAGGTTCAACACGTCCGGACTGCTGCATCAGCGACCAGTAGTTGTGAAGCAGGAACATCTTCGTCATCTCGCCGACGGTCGCGCAGTCCGGCGGCAAGCACGTCGCCCACGAGTGGGTGACCCTGCTGAACAGCAAGTAACAGGGAATGACGCTAATGGCCGCGCATGCAAGGGGCACGCCGACAAGCGCGAAGCCGATCTGGCCCCCGACAACAGTCCACCCAATCACAAGGCATCCCCACAGCCAAAGGACAAGTGCGCATCGCGTCAGCCACTTGGGGCGCGTCAACGGAGGCTCTCGCCATCCCAGGTCCTTCTGGATGGCGTCCCAGACCCGACGTAGTGCCGCTGGAGGCAGGAGTTCTTCAAGACGCGCATCCAGGCGAACATCGCCGCGCTCCACCCCACCGACACGGACAAGAATCTCACGAAGCCGGATGAACGCCATCGGCGTACTACAGCGCGGGTCACGGTCCGTGCGTGACACGGACTCTTCTGTTGTTGCGCGTTCCTCGGCCTCACTTCGAATCCGATACACGTTCAAGAAGCACAGCGTATGGCCCAAATCCTCTACCGTCCGAAGGCCGAGGGGGATTAACCTGACGAAAGGCCGACTGGCCCGCGCTGCCAGCGGCCCGAACACGGCCAAGAGCCCGAACGGGGCAGCACAGAAGAGCACAATCGCGGCGAGCTCGGCGATTCCACCATTGAGAAGATCGAGCAAAGGCGCGCAGAGCCATATCAGCAGCGCAGAGAGAGCGACCCACGCCACGGCGGCGACATGGGCAGCACAACCCCATTCACGGAGACTCGGAAGTTCCACGCCCAACTCCGCTTCCAGGCGTTTCCAACTTGCCTTGCGGTTGTGCCAAGGCAAGATGCGCTTCAGGGGACTCTCGGGGCGGATTTGGTCGACAGACACGCCAGAGATCTTCGCGAGGGTCTCCCTCGCTCGGTTCATTCCACCACCCAATTCCAGAGCCTGCTCCTCGGACGTCAGCCCCAGCCTGAAGAGAATGTGTTGGTAGAAATCGCCCAGCGTGCGTCCCGCGAAGAACTCGTCAATGTCGATCTCGAACCGCTTCTCGGTCTCGAAGAACAGCCCCTCAAGGTCTTCCTCGTCCATACCGCCTCTCCCGGCTCACGATGTATCAACCAAAGTACCAGTATACACGTACTGCCGCCAACATGGACCGTTTCCCGTGGTAGAGAGTGTTAAGGCAGACCTGGGGCGCGCATCGCGTACGCCGTCTCTCGGGCGGAGTTGACCCGACCCGCCCACGCGCTTAGGATGGGGCGAACATGCCCGCCGCACCCGTGCTCGGGTACAAGGAGAAGTGGGACTGTTGAAGAAGTCTGAGCCTCTGGTGCGTAGTCCCCGTTTGTCGCTTCCGTCTTTGCGGGTGCATAGCTTCTTCAACGACTCCGAAATCGCGGCACGCCGCGCGTTCCTGGCCCCACCCTCGCAGAATGTTGATATACGAAAGGCCCTGTCCATGACTCAAGCGCCCGTGCATCCGAAAGGGAGAGACGTTCGATGAATGCGTCGCCCACTCCCGCCACAAGTCCCCCACGTGCGGTGGCGTTGCCGGCCATCACGGCGTGTCTGTTCTGGGCGACGGCCTTCGCGGCCATCAAGGGCGCTCTGCAGTACACCGACAGCGCCGTTACGCTTGCGGGTCTACGCTTCTTTGTTGCCGGCTGCATTCTGGTCCCGTTCAACGGACATCCGAGGAACTACGTCGCCTTTCTGCGTGAGCACTGGCGGACCGTCTTCCTCGTATCCTTGTTTCAGACGGTGATTCTCTACGGGCTCATGTTCTGGGGCATGACCATGGTCCGGGGCGCGCAGGCCGCAATCGTCATGGGGGCTATCCCGCTGATCTCCGCCGTCTTCGCCCATGTGACCATGCGGAATGACCGCATGACGCTGCGCAAGATCGCTTTCATCATGCTGGGCATGACCGGTGTCTCCATCATTGGCCTGTCGAGCAAACCGTGGGGCGAGGCGGGCCCCACCGAGTGCATCGGACTCGCCGTGCTTCTCCTGTCCCAGTGTTC